>CALDTD010000036.1 GCA_937924345.1 uncultured Flavobacteriales bacterium
GTAAGGTAATAATTGTTCGTATTCTATTCCTTCTAGATCTTTACCAGTAAACTCTGCTTCTATTTCGTAAGGAATCTTTTTATCTCCTAATTTAAAACTAGCTAATGGTAATTCTTCGTTAGCTAAAGCATACTTTCCTGAAAGTTGCTTTGTAACTAATGGCTTTGCTAAAACTAATTTTACTGCTTTTCCTGTATATTGATTAAATGTGTTAACCAAAACATATTCAATTTTTGGACCTACACACAACGCTGTATTAGACGGTAAAGTCCAAGGTGTTGTTGTCCAAGCTATGAAATAAGTATTATCTGGCAATACATTATTTGGTTTAGCTTTAAACTGTGCAATAATTGTAGTATCTTTTACATCTTGATAGCAGCCTGGCTGATTAATTTCATGAGAACTTAATCCTGTTCCTGCTTTTGGTGAATAAGGCTGAATAGTATAGCCTTTATACATTAAATCTTTATTGTAAATCTGCTGTAACAACCACCAAACAGACTCCATATATTTATTATTGTAAGTTACATAAGGGTTTTCCATGTCTACCCAATAACCCATTTTTTCTGTAAGATCATTCCAAACATCTGTGTAGCGCATTACCGCTTCTCTACAAGCTTTGTTATATTCGTCAACAGAAATTTTAACGCCTATATCTTCTTTTGTAATACCAAGTTCTTTTTCAACCTTTAGTTCTACTGGTAAACCGTGTGTATCCCAACCTGCTTTACGATTTACACGATAACCTTTTAGAGTTTTGTAACGACAAAAGATATCTTTTACTGTACGGCCAATAACGTGATGAATACCTGGCAATCCATTTGCAGAAGGCGGCCCTTCAAAAAAGACAAAAGGTTTATTTTCATCCTTCGACAAAATACTTTCTTCAAATGTGTTTTCTGTTTTCCATTTCTCTAAAACTTCTTGGGCAACATTAGGTAAGTTTAAACCAGTATTTTCTTTGTATTTGACGCTCATACTATATCTACGTGTATTGGTACTTTGATTTCACACGAAAGTAGTGAAAAAAAGGTTTTACGCAAACAAGAAGAGTTATATAGTTAACCGTTAAAAATTCTAAAATTAGACTACAGCTCTTTTTAAGACTTCTTCTAGACAGATCTTAAACCACTCTGTGTAATTTTGAGGATTTTCAGCAACATCTTTCATTAAAAACTCGATAGAAACATATTTGTAACTCTCAACTTCTTCTGGGTTTGGCTTTATTTCCCCTTCGTACGTTCCAAGAAATACATGATCTAATTCATGTTCGGTTAAGTCGTTATCTAAGGCACTTTTATAAGTAAAATGAAATGCTTTTTCGATCTCACAATCAAACCCCATTTCCTCTTCTAATCTTCTATGAGCAGCGTCTATTGTTTTTTCATTTTCTCTTGGGTGACTGCAACAAGTATTCGTCCACAAACCCCCGGAGTGATATTTAGAAATTGCTCTTTGTTGTAATAGCATCTCGCCATTTTTATTGAACAAAAAAACTGAAAAAGCACGATGTAACAATCCTTTTTCATGCGCTTCCATTTTTTCCATTAACCCAATTTGGTTATCGTTTTCGTCGACAAGGATTACATACTCCATCTTATTTCTTAATTATTTTTTTTGTAGAAGTTTGACCAACTTCATTTACTAACCTTAGATAATAAACTCCTGAATTTAGGTTCGCTAAATTTATAACTTTAGATTGATTAATTTCCTGACTTAAAACGACTTGACCAACTGTATTAAATACCGTAACCATTACAGTTTCATTTAATTGAATCATCAATTCATCTGTAAAAGGATTAGGGTATATTATTACATTTTCTAATGAACTAACCTTATCTATACCTACAGCTGCTGTAATCGACATCTCTGTTAATTCGCTTGCCCCATATTCTCCACCTTCTTTTATAATGGTACCGTTATCTGTTTTTAAAACATAAGCCCCAATACCATAACCACAGCAAATACCATCGTCTGCGTCATCAAAAATTTCAAATTGATAACATTCACCAGACACTACATCTACACTATCCAAATATTGTGTATTATTATCATTATAAGGTCCACCTGTTTTTAAAACAGTTCCATTACTATTTCTAAAAATCCAAGTAATCTCATCAGAATAATCATCTGTTAGAATATCGATAACAACTTTAGTTGTTCCAAAATTATTTCCAGATAACATAAAAGTTTTAGTGCTTACGTTATTTCCATTATTTTCATCCATACCTCCATTTGGAAATGTTACTTCCGCATTAACATTAAAAGTACCAGAAGCAGATGTTAATGTCCCTAAAGAAATTTGTTCTGATTGATTTTGAGCTAGGTTACCTGTCCAATTTATTGTGGTTGAATTTCCATTATTTAAAGTCCAATTAATTTGAGCAGAAGTTAGGGCAGAAGTTCCTCTGTTAATTAAAGTTACATAAGCTATAATTGATTCTTCACCACAAACTTCTTCAGAAAAATCTATAGCAGTACTTGCATCTAATGTATAAACCTGTAAAGGCGGGTAAACATCAATTGAACTAACATTCGTATTATTGGGGTCCAACCAATCTTTCAATCTTTCGTTTGCTGAATTTCCATCCCAAGAAACTCCAAAACGTCCATAAAAGTCATTAAGTCCATTATCATTAACACCTGAACAAGCAGCTCCACCGCCAAACAATTGCCCAATCACTCTTCCTTGATCGTCAAACAGTGGTGAACCTGAAGAACCGCCTTCGGTAACTCCTTGCTCCCAGCCACCTCCTGCTTGCGTAATTTCCCACGTTTGTGCACCTTGGTTTACAGCCTTGATTGGTCCAGAATCATCTCTACAAACTTTCATAATGTCTCCTGCAGGATGATGAATTCCTACTACATAATTTGGAACATTATCAGATTTATCCCAACCTGCCCACGTTAAATCCCATGCAGTAGGAATAGCGGAGTTAATTTCGACCAAACAAAAATCTGTATTTGCATTCCTTGCTCTTAATGTTGCTCCACTTATTGTTTTTAAAATTGGCCCATTTCCACTATTAACATTTGTTCCACAAACTGGATTTGGGTTAATCCATTCGAAACGAAAAGACCAGTCGGTCGGATTACTAAAACAATGATTAGCCGTCAAAAAATAAGGCTTTCCATCGTTTGCTGTATTGTTTACCAACGCACCAGAACAAAAACTAGAACCTCCAGAAAGTAGCAATCCAACAGAACTTTTATTATATTCTTTAATAGGATCCCAATCATTACCTATTGAGCAGAGAACATCTTTATTACAGTCACCAGAGTCATTCAAACCTTTATTTTGTTTATATGTTTTTGCATTTCGATAACCATGTGTAACCGTTTCTATATGTAAGTGTACCTCATCTTTTACTGCTTTGGGTTGGTAATATTCAATTATCATATTATCTGCTTCTAATAGCCAAGTTCCAAAACGACCACTTTCTTGATTTTGAGCTGCAGTATATTTCCCTAAAGTATGTTCTTTGCTTTCATCATATAAAAATAATTCTGAGCCAACAGGCAAATAAAATTGATCAAAGATAACATTAAGTGACAGTGCTTTCTTTGAGGTGATTTTTAATCTCCAAATCTTATCTCCATTCGGTAACGTACTCCATTGTCCATCTTCCAGACCTAAATCAATTTTGTGCTTGAAACCAAAACGCCATGGCTTCAGTTTTGAATCATTTTGAGCATCTTCTGCTTTTAATGTTTCTACGTCTGTAAAAGGCAATTCAAAAACACTAGTTAGCACTTCTGCTTTTAGTGTTTTCCAACCGATAGGTACATCTTTAAACTCTTGAGAAAAAACAGTCGCCCTAGCTACTAATAGTATGCTAATAATTATAAATATACGCATAGGTTGAAATATTCGATTTTTATAAATTTACAAAAAAAGAACTAATTCTTAATCCTATTTAAATTTTTGTCTCGATTAGCAATTTCCCAGGCAGTATAAAAAACCAATTTTGTGGTCCGTTCTAACTTTTCGAAATCAATCTTTTCTACATCATCTGTAGGCTTATGATAATCTTCATGCACGCCACTAAAATAAAAGATAACTGGAATATTATTTTTTGCAAAATTGTAATGGTCTGAACGGTAATAAAAACGATTAGGATCTGATTCGCTATTGTAAGTATAATCTAATTCCATCTTCATGTTGTCAGCATTTGCTTTTTCGCTAATTTCATGTAAATCTGAACTAATTTTATCTGAGCCAATTAAGTAAACATAATTATTATTTTCATGATGCTCATCAACTCTTCCAATCATATCTATATTTAAATCAACAACTGTATTACTTAAATCATAAACTGGGTTTTCTGTATAATATTGGGAGCCTAACAATCCTTTTTCCTCTCCAGAAACCGTCATAAACAGCATACTTCTTCTTGGACCTTTACCTGCTAATTCTGCTTTTTTAAATGCTTCTGCCAATTCCAAAACGGCCACAGTTCCTGATCCATCATCGTCTGCACCATTGCAAATTTCTCCAGCATCATAACCAATATGATCATAATGCGCAGTAATAACAACAACTTCATCTTTTTTGTCAGTCCCCTGAATAAAGCCCAATACATTTTCTGAACTTAACACCTGATCGATTTGTAAAGTCAAACTAACTTTACCATTTAACTTTATTACCTCACTCTTGTTTTCAATTTTAAATATATCTTTTGCAACAACATCAGAAATAAAGAAATTAGGAATAAATTGACTTTGTTTTCTATTCCCTTTGTTATGTAATTGCATAATAGGGTTTTGAATGTAGAATTTAATACGTTCTAACTGAGACTTAAAATCAGTTTTAATCGTAAACAATGCCATTGCACCATTCTTTTGAGCTGCATCTATTTTTTTTCGCCAGTTATCCCAACCTTCAGAAATCGCTACATCATCAGGAATACCTTCCTTTACAACTACTACTTTACCTTTAACATCTATATCCTTGTAATTAGAATAACGACTATCATCAATACCATAATTAAGGTAGACAATCTCTAGGTCATTAATATTTGTATCATTAAAACTACCTAAGTAAAAGAAATCTTCTAAGAATGTCAATCGTTTTCCATCTACTTTTATTCCTACTTTAGAAGGGTCTTTAACAGCTACAGGAAAAGGTTGAAAATAAGAAGTATCGTTTACTCCTTTTTGTAACCCAATGGTTTTAAAATGGTTTGCAATGTAAGCAGCAGCTTTCTTTTGGCCTGGCATTGCAGTTTCTCTTCCTTCAAATTCGTCGGAAGCTATAATTGTTAAATGCTTTCTTAAATCTTCTTGATTAATCGTCTTTACAAACTGATTAGCGTCTTCCTGATTAGCAAAGGCTTGACTTGCATTTTTTTTTACAGTACACCCGGTAAATAATAGCCCTAGAAAACTAAAGCAAATAAATTTATTCATATAAAAGCTAGTGTTTTTTAAGAGATCCCTCTCATAATTCCTTTAGTAGAACTTTTTATAAAATCGATGATTTTACCTTTCTCTTCAGAGTCAGGAAGTTCAGCATCTGCAATTTTAATTCCAGCAGAAACATTACTATTTTGAACATATAAAATACGATAAGTATCCTCTATATTTTTCACTTGCTCATCTGTAAAACCTCTTCTTCTTAAACCAATAGAATTTACTCCAATATAAGACAATGGCTCTCTTGCAGCTTTAACATAAGGGGGAATATTTTTTCTAACATTAGTACTTCCAGCAACAAAAACGTGATCACCAATATTTACGAATTGTTGAACACCAACCATACCTTCTATTACAACATTATCTCCAATTGTAATATTACCTGCCAACTGAGTGCTATTTGCTATAATCACATTATCGCCTAATATACAATCGTGCGCTACATGAACATAAGCCATCAATAGACAATTATTCCCCACAACTGTTTTTTCTCTATCTGCTGTTCCTTTGTGAATGGTTACACATTCTCTTATTACTGTATTATCTCCAATATGAGTTGTTGTATATTCTCCTTTATATTTTAAATCTTGAGAAACTGCAGAGATTACAGCTCCAGGATAAATCTTGCAGTTCTTTCCAATTCTAGCGCCATCCATAATGACTACGTTTGGTCCTATCCAGGTTCCGTCTCCTATCTCTACGTCTCCGTAAATTGAGGCAAAAGGTTCTATAGTAACATTTTTACCAATTTTAGCATCTGGATGTACAAATCTTAGCGCTTCTTTATTCATCGTAACTTCTGTTTCTTACTTATCTTTAACAACTTGAGCCAACATTTCAGCTTCCATGCAAAGCTCTCCGTTTACATAAGCTTTACCTCCCATTTCTACCAAGCCTCTTCGCATTGGAGAAAGTAAAAACAACTCAAACACAATTGTATCGCCTGGTATTACTTTACGTTTAAACTTTACCTTATCTATCTTCATAAAATAAGTTGTATACTTTTCTGGCTCATCTACTTTACTTAGCGAAAAAATACCTCCTACTTGTGCCATTGCCTCAATTTGAAGCACACCTGGCATTACTGGGTTCCCTGGGAAATGCCCCGTAAATTGAGGCTCATTCATAGAAACGTTCTTTATACCAACAATTCTATTTTCGTCCATTTCCATTACCTTATCTACTAATAAGAATGGATAACGGTGTGGCAACATTTTTTCAATGTCATTTATATTGTACAAAGGCTCTTTCGACAAATCAAAAACTTTAGGTTGTTTTGCTTGTTTTTTGATTAACCCTTTAATAATCTTCGCTAAAGAAACATTACCTGAATGACCAGGGCGAGCAGCTAGAATATGACCTTTAATTGGTTTTCCAACTAAGGCTAAATCTCCCATAATGTCTAGCAGTTTATGACGCGCAGGTTCATTTAAAAACTTTAGTTCAATATTGTTTAATGTGTTCCCTTTGATTTGAATATCTAAATTCTCTTTACCTAATAACTTTGCTAGTTCATCTAACTCAGACTGGGGAACATTTTCTCGCTCTACTAAAACAATTGCATTGTCGATATGACCACCTTTAATTAATCCTGCTCTTGCCAATGTTTCTAATTCTCTTAAGAATACGAACGTTCTACATGGTGCAATATTATCTTTAAATTCAGAAATCTCATACATAGAAGCATGCTGTGTTCCTAGTACTGGAGAATTATAATCGACCATTACCGTTAAACGGAAATCATCGTAAGGAATACCTAACATTTCTACCCCTTTTTCTAAATCTTCGAACGGTTGGTTTTCTGCAAACTCAAAGAAATCTCTATCAGCTTTTTGTTCTTCTAGGCCAACTTGAACAATACCGTCGACAAATGCTTGCGCACTTCCATCCATAATTGGCATTTCTGGTCCGTCAATTTTAATCAGTGCGTTATCCACCTGCATCCCGTAAAGGGCAGCTAATAAATGCTCAGTTGTATGCACTCTAACACCATTTTTTTCTAATGTAGTTCCACGTTGTGTATCAACTACTAAATCAGCATCAGCAGGGATGATTGGTTGACCATCTACATCTACTCGCTGAAATTTATAACCATGGTTTTCGGGTGCTGGCTCTACAGTAACGTTTACTTTGGCTCCTGTATGTAATCCAACATTACTAAATGTAATTGCCGACTTTAACGTATGTTGTTTTGTATGCATCATCGTTTCAATAGACTATTCTTCGTCTTTTAATTTAGTTTCTAATTTTATAATTTGTGCTCTTAATTTTGGTAACCCTCTAAACAGCACATAACTTCTTTTATAATCTCCGATTGAGAAAGCAGGAGAACCCTGAACAATCTCTCCTTTTCGAACTATACTTTGTCCTATACCAGATTGAGCAGCAATTTTAACTTCGTCTGCTATTTGTAGGTGACCAACTATTCCTACTTGTCCACCAACCATCATATTCTTTCCTAATTTTGCTGAACCTGCAATACCTGTTTGAGCTGCTATAACTGTATTCTCTCCAATTTCTACATTATGAGCTACTTGGATTAAGTTGTCTAACTTTACCCCTTTTCTAATAATAGTGCTTCCCATTGTAGCTCTATCTATAGTTGAATTAGATCCAATTTCTACAAAATCTTCTAATATTACATTCCCAATTTGCGGAACTTTTTTATAATCATTAGCTGCACTTGGGGCAAACCCAAATCCATCTGAACCTAATATAACTCCTGAATGGATGGTACATGATTTACCAATTACACAATTATTATAAACCTTGGCACCAGAATAAATAGTTGTATTATCATTAATTACAACTCCATCTCCAATATAAACATGGGGATAAATCTTTACGTTATTACCAATAGTTACATTATTACCAACATAAGCAAAAGCACCAACATAACAATCATCACCTATTTTTGTCGAATCACTAATAAAAGTAGGTTGTTCTATACCTGTTCTTTGTTGATTTACCTGGTCGTAATATCCTAATAAAGTTGTTAAACACTGATATGCGTCATCTACCTTAATCAAAGTTAAGGTTGAAGGAAGTGTTTGAGTTGGTTCAAAAGTTTTATTAACCAAGGCAATAGTAGCTTGAGTTGTATAAATAAAGTCTTCGTATTTAGGGTTAGCTAAAAAAGTAATTGTTCCCTGTTTACCTTCCTCAATTTTTGCCATATTATTGACTACAGCATTTTTATCTCCTTCTATTTCGCCATTTAAAAGTCCAGCAATTTGTTCTGCAGTAAATTCCATTGTAATTGTAATATTTTATTCTACAGTTGTTTGCTTCGGTGTTCTACTTTTTTGGTATTCTATATTGAGCAACTCCACTACTTTATCAGTAATATCTAATGAAGGATTAGCATAAAGCATAGGACCTCCAACCCTGTAACTCATTACATAATCATAACCTAAGTCCTTACCGATTACTTGCATAAACTTATCTGTTTGATAGACATAATCTGTCATGGCTGCTGCTTCTTTCTTTGCTAAAGAAGCTGATAATTCTTGTTCTTTTTGCATAATTGTTTGCTCTAAAACACCAATCTCTTGAGCTTTTCGTTGTAATTCTTCTTGCCCCATAATTGGCGCTTCTGCTTCGAATGCTTTTCGTTGTTTTTCGTATTTAGAATACATTCCTTTTAGCTTACTTTCTGCAGAAGATTGTGAAGACTTTAGCTTAGTCGTCATTTGCTTAGAAAAATCATAATAAGCGGCAACTGTATCACTATTTACATAAGCAATTTTAAACGCTTTCTCTATTATTTCATTTTCAGAAGCAGTTTCTTTAGGTAAGTCTTCCACTTTTTTTGGAGTATCAGCTACTTTGACTTCTTTTCTTCCACTACCTAATTGCATTACAAAAAGAATAACAACCGCAATTGCTAACACTATGTTTGTAATCGTTAATGTCTTTATATTCATAACTTAATCGATATTTATTTTTCTAAAAGCTTCTGCAAAATCTTTACTCATATCTACAAAACGCATATAAACTTGATCTAAAAACTCTTTGGATATCATACGCTCCATATCGTCCATACCCATAACGTCTGACTGATTGAGTCTAAAGATTTGTTCGTACTGATCGAGGACAATTTTTACGTTATACTTATTTTCTCTAAGGAAAATACTAACATCTAGTTTTGGGTGGTCTATTTTAGTTACCGTTTTCATAAGTCTTGCAAATGTAATAAATTGAACTTGTTTAGGCTTCGTTGAATAAATAATTTTCATTGGTTATTAGCTAAGTATCTTTTACTTTTGGAAAAAATAATATTATCAACACTACAAACA
>CALDTD010000037.1 GCA_937924345.1 uncultured Flavobacteriales bacterium
TATTATAAATAAGCTTTTATCTATTTGCTATATCAGTATAATCTCTAACTGTAGCACCAGTATAAATTTGTCTTGGTCTTCCGATAGGAGCTTTATCTTCTAACATTTCTTTCCATTGCGCAATCCAACCTGGTAAACGTCCAATAGCAAACATTACTGTAAACATTTCTGTTGGAATTCCAATTGCTCTGTAGATAATTCCAGAATAGAAATCTACATTCGGATAAAGTCCTCTTTTTACAAAATACTCATCTTCTAATGCAACCTTTTCAATCTTCTTAGCAATTTCTAAAACTGGATCATTAATTCCTAAGGCTTTTAGAACTTCATCACATTCTTTTTTTATGATTGTAGCTCTTGGATCGAAGTTTTTATAAACTCTATGTCCGAATCCCATTAATCTAAATGGATCTTCTTTATCTTTTGCTTTGTTAATCCACTTGTCGATATCACCACCATCTGCTTTAATCGCTTCTAACATTTCTATAACTGCTTGGTTGGCTCCACCATGTAAAGGTCCCCAAAGTGCAGAAATACCTGCTGCTACTGATGCATATAAATTTGCGTGAGAAGAACCTACAACTCTTACCGTAGAAGTTGAACAGTTTTGTTCGTGATCTGCATGTAAAATTAATAAAGTGTTTAATGCTTTAGCTACAACCGGATCTATCTTGTATTCTTCAGTTGGAACTTCAAACATCATACTCAAGAAGTTCTCAACGTAATTGTATTTATTTTTTGGATAAACTACTGGGTGTCTTTCAGAAAACTTGTGAGACCAAGCAGCAATAGTTGGTAATTTTGCTAATAACCTAATTATAGATAAGTCCATCGCTTCTTTACCTCTATTTGGGTCTTGCGATTCTGGGTAGAAAGTAGATAAAGAAACAATTAAAGATGCAGCAACTCCCATTGGATGTGCTCCTGCAGGAAACGCCCTTAAAAGTCCTTTCATATCTTCATGAACCATTGTGTGTCTCGTAATCTCGTTTTCAAAAGACTCTAATTCAGATTTTGTAGGTAAATCTCCATTAATTAATAAATATGCAACTTCAATAAAAGATGCTTGTTCAGCTAACTGCTCAATAGGATAACCTCTGTATCTTAAAATTCCTTCTTCACCATTAAGAAAAGTAATTCCACTAGTTGTAGATCCCGTATTTTTAAAACCTGGATCAATTGTTACGTAACCAGTTGAACCTCTTAATTTTGAAATATCAATTGCTTTCTCATTTTCTGACCCAACAATAACTGGAAATTCGTGAGTTTCCTCACCTAGTGTAATTTTTGCTACTTCGCTCATTTGTTTATTTTATTATAAATTCTTAAAATTAATGAGCGTAAACTTACACAAAATCAATAAATATACAAAGCAAAGAACACGGTAAGTTTTAGTTAAAATTTACTAAATTAAATTCACAGTTTATTTGTTCTGTAAATCACAAGAAAACATAGTCCGCTCAATAAAGTAAACCCAATTATTAAAGGAAAAACAGTTCCATCATAAGATAAGCCAACAATTATTCCTAAAGGGACAGATATAAAAGTAGTTATTGCACCAACCATTGTAGAACCAACACCTGCAATATGTCCTAAAGGCTCCATTGCAAGAGAGTTTAAATTTCCAAACAAAATTCCAACATGAAAAAGCGTAAGCGAAAAAAAAGCTAAAAGTAATGTTAAGCTTGGAATATGAGTAAAAGACATCATAAATATTAAGAATAGTAACGATAAACTAAACAACATAAAAGACGCATACTTAACCATTTTCTGCATTCCAAACTTCTTGACTAAAATTTGACCATTTAAAAAAGAACCCAAACCAACTGCAAATGCTAACAATGCAAAAATTAAGGCATACTGCTCTCCTAAATTATATGTTTCTTGAAATAACTGTTGAGAAGAATTTAAATAACCTAAAAAAAGACTTGAAACAAAACCAGAAGCGATGGTATAACCAATAGAAGTTTTTGTATTCAAAATCTCCTTTATTACCTTAAACGTTTTCTGAAATGTAAATTTATTTGCAGCACTTTTAACTAATGTTTCTGGCATTTTAAGACCAAACCAAACTAATAAAGTTATTCCATAAATTAGAAATGACACAAAAATATATTTCCAATCTGCTACATTTAAGACTAATTGCCCTAGCGCTGGCGCTACAATTGGGACTATAATAAAAATCGCCATTATTATAGACATAATCCTTGCCATTTCTTGTCCTGCAAATCGATCTCTTACTAAAGCTACACTTATTATTCTTGGACCAGCTAATCCAAAACCTTGAATGAACCTACCTAAAAGCATTACAAAAAGTGAATTGCTTACTAAAGAAACAATGCATCCAATTAAAAAAAGTGTAAAACCTAAGTAAACGGACGGTTTTCTTCCATAGCTATCTGCGAGTGGGCCGTATAATAATTGCCCAAATGCTAACCCTAGAAATAAAATTGAAACAACCAACTGGTTATCATTAGGCATTCTTACGCCTAAATCATCCCCAATCATAGGTAAAGCAGGTAACATCATATCAATAGCCAATGCTACTAAGGCCATCATTAATGCCACAATTATAATAAAAGTGGGAAGTTTAGGATACTCTATTTCGTCAGCCATAATTTGGCTACAAAAGTACATATAATACTAATTGTAATATTTAGAAAAGAAAAACAAAACCTTATCTATAAACTAGAAGTTGGTCGAGAAGCAATTTCAATAACTTGCTGGTATTCTTCTGGAGTTAAGTCATTAAAGAAATAATGAACTGGGTCCACAGCTTCTCCATTTTTTCTAACTTCGTAATGAACATGAGGTCCAGTAGACACTCCCGTATTACCTAATAACGCAATCACATCACCACGCTTTACTTTTTGCCCTACTTTAACTTTAAAAGCTTGGCAATGTGCATAACGTGTCTGGTAACCAAAGCCATGATCGATAATCACTAAGTTTCCATAACCACTCATTTCACTATCTGCTCTTACCACAACTCCATCGCCAGTAGAATAAATATTTGTCCCTGTATTCGCAGTAAAATCTAGCCCCGCATGCATTTTTAAAATACGATGAACAGGGTGCATACGCATACCAAAACCAGATGCTAAACGTGTTAAATCTTTATTATTGATTGGTTGAATAGAAGGAATACAACGCAGCATTTCTTCTTTACGTTTAACCAAACTTACAACTTCATCAAACGAAATAGATTGAGCTACTAATGCTTTTTCTAATTGTTCTACCTTTTTATTTAATTCTATTACAAGTTCTTCATGGGCCATACCTTCGAACTTCTTATATTTATTTGGATTACCTCCTGTTCCAGCCAATCTTTTATAAGCTGGGTAAGGCTCTGCGTTAAATAAAGCTCGATAAATTTCAGTATCTCTACTTTCTATATCTTGTAAAACCTCTTCAAAATCTTGTAATCGTTCTAACTGTTCTAATAATTGAACTTCTGTTGCTTCAATATCCACTTCAATTTCTGATTTTCCCCATTTTTTAATGGTAGAATAAGAAAATGCTACAATTATTAATGCAATTACAATACCAGACACAAGATGGAACGACAACTTCTTTAGTCTGTTTCTCCATGTAACTTCTACTCTATCGTAGCTTAACGTATCTTCGTTATATTTATATTTTACTTTAGACAAAAGTTGTTTTTTAGTATCGTTCAAAAATCTTAACCGAAATCATTGAAACGCCCGTAAAATTAAGCTAAAAACACTAAATTTGCAACCATTTAGAACTTAAACCTTAAACAAAAAGAGTTTTCATTGTTGATTTTCAGTAAATTAAGATACATATAACTCTATTTATATAATTAGTATGAACGCAAAGCAAATTAGACAAACTTACCTTGATTTTTTTAAACAAAAAGGACATAAAATAGTTGCATCTGCACCTATGGTTGTTAAAAATGATCCGACATTAATGTTTAACAATGCGGGTATGAACCAGTTTAAAGATTTGTTTTTAGGAAATTCTGAAATAAAAGACCCTAGAGTTGCTAATTCTCAAAAATGTTTACGTGTTTCTGGAAAACATAACGATTTAGAAGAGGTTGGTGTAGATACTTATCACCACACTATGTTCGAAATGTTAGGTAATTGGAGTTTTGGAGATTATTTTAAAAAGGAAGCAATTGAGTGGGCTTGGGAATTACTAACTGAAGTTTACAAGTTAGATAAAGACCGTTTATATGTTTCGATTTTTGAAGGAGATAAAGCAGATGGACTAGAAATAGATCAGGAAGCAACTGATATCTGGAAGGGGTTGATTGACGAAAATAGAATTATACCAAGTAATAAAAAAGATAACTTTTGGGAAATGGGCGAAACAGGACCATGTGGACCTTGCTCAGAAATTCATATTGATTTAAGGCCAGATAATGAACGTCAAAAAATTGATGGTAAATCCTTAGTTAATGAAGACCATCCACAGGTAATTGAGATTTGGAATTTGGTTTTTATGCAGTACAACCGTTTAGCTGATAAAAGTTTAGTTCCACTAAAGCATCAACACATTGATACTGGAATGGGGTTTGAACGTTTAGCAATGGCACTGCAAGGGAAAACAAGTAATTATGATACAGATATTTTTCAGCCAATAATAAAACAAATAGAACAACTTTCTGGATTAAATTACCAAACAAACGAACAGTTAAAAGAAGGTAAAGATACTTCTGTAAATATAGCAATGCGCGTTATTGCAGATCATGTAAGAACAATAGCATTTTCTATTGCTGATGGACAAATCCCTTCGAATAACGGAGCTGGATATGTAATTAGACGTATTTTAAGAAGAGCTGTACGATATGGTTACCAAACACTTAATTTAAAAGAACCTTTTATAAATAAACTGGTTGCTCCTTTAGTTACAGAAATGGGAGAAGCATTCCCAGAACTAAAAAAACAACAAGAACTAATAGAGAAAGTAATTATCGAAGAAGAAGTTTCTTTTCTAAGAACATTAGCACAAGGAATAAAACGTTTGGATGGAATTTGTACAAAGCTAAAAGCTAAGAATAAAAATATTATTGAAGGATCAGCAGTATTTGAATTATATGACACATTTGGTTTCCCAATAGATTTAACCAGTTTAATTGCGCAAGATTATGGTCTTTCTATCGATGAAAAAGGATTTCAGAAAGAATTAGAACAACAAAAAAATAGATCACGTAAAGCTTCTGCCACTACTGCTGGTGATTGGATAGTATTAAGAGAAGATGATAAAGAAGAGTTTATCGGTTATGATTATACAGAAGGAGATGTTTTTATAACCCGCTACAGAGAAACTAAAGTTAAAGATAAAACGATTTATCAAATTGTATTAAACTATACTCCGTTCTACCCAGAAGGAGGTGGACAAGTTGGAGATAAAGGACAATTAATTGGTATAAATGAAACTGTTGATATTTTTGACACAAAGAAAGAAAACAACCTTATCATTCACTTTACTAACAAAATGCCCGAATTTCTGGATGTAAAATTTAATGCAAAAGTAAATACTATAAAAAGAGACTTAACAACCAATAATCACTCTGCTACTCACCTATTACATGAGGCTTTAAGAAGTACACTTGGAACACATGTAGAGCAAAAAGGATCTTTGGTTAATGACCAATATTTAAGATTTGATTTTTCTCACTTTGGTAAAGTTACAGAAGAAGAATTAACAGATATAGAAGCTAAAGTTAATTCAAAAATAAGACAAGCAATTGAATTGAACGAGCAACGAAACATACCTATTTCTAAAGCTGAAGAAATGGGTGCTATGATGCTTTTTGGTGAAAAATATGGAGACACAGTACGTGTAATACAATTCGACAGTTCTGTAGAGCTGTGTGGTGGAATGCACGTTAAAAACACAGCTCAAATTGGTCAATTTAAAATTATAAGTGAAAGTTCTACAGCAGCTGGGATTCGAAGAATAGAAGCAATAACTGCATCTACTGCAGACAAATTTGTACAAGAACAATTAAACTTAATTGCTGAAGTAAAATCAACTTTAAAAAACCCTAAAAGTATTACTAAAGCAATAGCTGATTTACAAAGCCAAAACAATGCATTAGCTAAAGAAATAGAAACATTAAAAGCTGAAAAAGCAAAAGGGGTAAAACAAGAGTTAATAAAATCTATAGAAAATAGAAATGGCATTAATTTTATAGCTCAACGTACTGATATTGATGCAAAGTCTATTAAAGATTTGGCTTTTCAGTTAAAAGGAGAGGTTGAAAACTTATTTATGGTAATTGGAAGTAATGCAAACGATAAAACAACTATTTCTGTTGCTGTTTCTGATAACTTAATTAAAGATAAAGATCTTCACGCTGGTAACATCGTTAGAGAACTTGCTAAGGAAATTAATGGTGGTGGTGGTGGCCAGCCTTCTTTTGCTACTGCAGGAGGTAAGAACCCAAATGGAATTGAAAATGCTTTGAAAAAAGCTGAGAATTTTATCTAAATAAAACGAAAGGATATGTTATTTCAGAAGTTTCTTTTTCTTTTACTCTCTTTTGTTTCTTTTTCTTCATGTTCTGAAAAAGAAGATGTTCTTGAGGGAATGAAATGTATAGAGACTACAACTGATGTAGAAATAGAAACAGATACTACTAATACAACATCAAAAAGAAAAATTAAGTACCTGGCATTAGGAGATTCTTATACCATTGGAGAAAATGAAAGTGTTTCTGGAAGATGGCCCAATCAGTTGAAAGATTCTTTAACCTTAAAGGGCTTTGTAGTTGAAAAAACAGATATAATCGCACAGACTGGCTGGACTACAACAAACCTTTTAAATGCAATAAATAACACTTTGATTGAAGATTATAATTTAGTGTCTTTATTGATTGGTGTTAATAACCAATATCAGAATAAGCCTTTTTCATTATTTAAACAAGAGTTCAACCAGCTATTAGATACTGCAATAGTTTTTGCAGGAAGTAAAGACAGTATTTTTGTGGTTTCTATTCCAGATTATGGAGTTACACCTTTTGGAGGTTCCAACAGTCAAGCAATCGCACAGGAAATTGATATGTATAATGATTATATTGAAAGTCAATGTGATTCACTGGCCGTTACCTATATTAATATTACTGAAATTTCTAGAAATTTAGGCAGTAGCAATGGTGCTTTAACAAACGATAATCTTCACCCAAGTGCCTTTCAATACAGTAAATGGGTAGAAGCAATCTTACCTAGGGTCTTGGCAATGATTGAATAATGTGGTTTATTTGTTGATAGCCACAAGCAAAAGATATAGTTAAATAATTTTTATCATACGTAACAAATAAATATATTTACACGTAAATAAAAATATTATGGACACAAAACTAACACTTAGCCTTGATAAAATGGTAATTGAAAAAGCTAAAAACTATGCTAAATCAAATAAAGTCAGTTTATCTAGACTTATTGAGTCTTACTT
>CALDTD010000038.1 GCA_937924345.1 uncultured Flavobacteriales bacterium
TGTTTTTCTAGTTCGTTAAATTCACCAACAAATAATTGAATTTCTTCTATGTTTTTTGACAAATCCAATGCAAAATCAATACATTTTTGGTTTACTGGGTAGTTGCCGAAAACTGAAGGCTCAAAGATTAAAACTCTATTTACATTTTTGTCTTTATGCCAATTTGGGTCCAAATTGTAGTAAGTGTAAAGTAATGTTGGTAAAGAATTGTCTATTTCTAAAGACTTAGCTTTTGGAAGCGGAGTTTTCAATTCTAAATCAATTGTTTCTGCTAGTTCGCTTGGTGTAGAAATTTCTGCTAATGCTTCGTAACTAAGATCTAAAAATGTTCCCGTTTGTTTCGTATGGCAATAGCGATTTATATTTTCTTGATTTGCTATATATTTTTTGTTGCTATTAGATCCAGCAACCCATTGCCAACTTGCAGCATTACTTCCCCAATCGCTATCTAATAAATTATAATACATCCACTGCGCTGGAAGTTTCCAGTAGCTTTTTGCCATATTACATGTAATAGCAGCAATATACATGCGTACATGATTATGTAAATATCCTGTTTCGTAAAATTCTCTTATAGCGCTATCAATAGCTTCAATTCCAGTATTTGCTTCTACTAAATTTTTAGGAATTTTATAATGCTCAACTGGTGTTTGTTTGTGTTTTATATCCTCGTTAATTCCATTTCCAAGACTTATCCAATTTTGCTGAAAGAAATCTCTCCAAGCTAATTCTTGAACATATTTTTCGATCTCACCTAATTCGTAACCTTTTTCCTTTAACGATTCCACAACCATTTTGGTAGAAATTACTCCTCTAGCAATATAAGGAGATAAATAAGTAACTTCACCATCGATATAATTTCTACTCCGCGCATATTTTTTAGGCTGAATATTTTCTACGCGTGTTAGTATTGATTGAATGTCTGTAGGAAATTGAATCATCTTTTAGAAATTTTGTTACCAGTTATTTGTCGTTGTCTAGAACATTTAAAACGTGTAATCTCGTCACTCCGTTTCTTCGTATGTTTTAAACTTACTTTACTATTTACACGCTTACGCCAGCGATTAAAACTGCTACGTTTTAAATTAAGTCGCATTAAGGTAATGACTTCTTGCTCTTTTAAACCAAATTGAAAAGTAATGGCTTCAAAAGGAGTACGATCTTCCCAAGCCATTTCAATTATACGATCAAGTTCGCGTTCTGTTAGATTATGATTTGTATTCGCCATACTTTTTGTCAAGTGCTTTTACACGATAATCAAAAATATCTTCAAGCATTTTTTTTATAAATAATGAATTTGCAATTGCACCTAAAAAACCAAACGGAGGAGAATAAGTAACAATATCTGTCATTAATACACCATTTTCTATTGCTTCAATTTTATGTTGATGATGCCATATTTTATAAGGTCCAACGCGTTGTTCATCTACAAAATATTCTTTGTGTTTAACTTGCGTAATTTCTGTCATCCAATTCATCTTAATTCCCAAAAGTGGACTAACTTTATAAGTAATAATTAAACCAGGATACATTTCTTTTGGAACTTCTCCGGATGTAATATTAAAGCCCATGTGGTCTGGCGTAATCTCTTTTAGATTGTTTGGAGACGATATAAAACTCCAAACTTCGTCTAAGCTTGCGTTTACTTTTTGAGTACGTGTAAATTGGTAAAATGCCATTATGCCTTTGCTTTTAGTTTTTCAATTTTTTTTGCAATATCGTCTGCTTCCTTATATTTCTTGTCACTTGCATTTCTGTCGGACTTAGATAAGGTAAACGCTTGTTCTAACAGTTTTTTATATTGTTCATCTAATTTCTCTACTTCACTTTTCTTTTTAAATAATCCAAACATATATTTATATTTTTAATGATGAAATCCCTCCATCTACTGTTAAAATCTGACCTGTAATCCACTTAGATTCTTCCGTAAGTAAAAAGGTAACTGCATTAGCAATATCTTCAGATTCTCCGATACTTTTCAATGGGTGTCTATTTGCGTTAGCTTCTATTTTTGCTTCGCTGTTTAATAATTTTCCTGCTAAAGGTGTATTGGTTATAGATGGTGCAATAGCGTTTACTCTTACTTTGGGGGCAAGCTCAGCTGCTAACGCTTTTGTAAAACCTTCAATTGCTCCTTTTATGGTAGAAACCTGAGTATGGAAGTTAAAACCAGTTTGGGCTGCTACAGAAGAAAATAAAACAATAGAAGCTTGCTCCGATTTTTTTAATTTCGGTAATAACTTTTGTATTAACTTAAAAGCTCCTATAACACTCAGTTGAAAATCTTGGATTAAATTTTCAGGCGTAATTCTTTTAAATGAAGTTAAATTAATGCTTCCAGGACAATATACAATCCCATCTAGTTGGTCAGGAACAAATGATAAGTCAATTTCTTCATCTAGTATATTTAGGTAGTGATAGTTGCTTTCACCTTTCAGTTGTGTTGTACTATTATATGTTGCAATAACGTTATGACCTTTGCCTTTTAATTGTTTTACAACTGCTAAACCAATTCCTGTTGATCCACCAAGTACGAGATAATTTTTTAACATATTTTAATTTTGTTTATACATTTTAATAAAACCTTAAACAAATATAGGATAAATGATTTAGTTTTGTTTAATTTGTAAAAAAAAACTTTAGACAAAGTGAAAAAGCATAGAGCATCAATATACAGAGCAGAGCATTTTAATGCCGCACACAGATTACATAATCCGAATTGGTCTGAAGAACAAAATAAGGCAGTGTTTGGTAAGTGTAATAACGAACA
>CALDTD010000039.1 GCA_937924345.1 uncultured Flavobacteriales bacterium
AATACTGTCTATTTTTTTATTATTTATTACTCCTGAATACAAATCAAAACCTCCTTGTCCTCCTTCTATATTTGTTACGAAATAAATTATGTTAGTGTCTTGCACTAAACATGGATGTCCTGTAGGTATTTTATCTTTTAATCCTTCAAACTGCAGGGGTTCTAGTTTTTCAATCCTTAGGTTTTCTATATCAATATAACCGACCCATATATGTGGCAATTGTTTGTATTTTGACCATTTTTTTACAAAATCAGTCCTTGTAATGTAAATTAAGTTCTTTTTATAATCGATATCAAAAGCCCCTATATGAAAGTCTTCTGGCATTGCAACTTCCTGTTTTCCTTCTTTAGACGAGAAGTAATTTAAAGTCGCTTTTGGTCTTACGCTCGAACCATAAGCTAGTTCTTCTTTTTGTGTTAAAGTATCGCTTTGCTTAATAACTAACCCACTTTCTTTACTTGGGTCTTCTGAGATATATAGGATTCCTTTTTGAAACGGTTTAGCATATAAATTTGCGGCTCCATTATTTATTTTCTTTAAATCAAATAAAGAAACATCGACCTCTTTTTCTTCTTTGTAATAGTCTTTTAAAAAAGCAACTTCTTGTTTAAAATCTTTTATGAATGAAGTATCTGAAGGAGCTTTAGGATATTTAGGAATATATTTTAGGGCATCATCTAAAAACTTATTGTTTTTAAGAGATTCGGCAAACATAATAGAATCTTCATAATTTAACTGTTTAGCGTTTGCAATTTGCTCAAAAATTCTATCTGCATTTTTGTAGTCATTTACATGATAGTAAGCTAGTGCTAACCGTTTGATTTCTGACTGGTTTAAAAACTCGGCTTTACCATAGTACTCAATAGCTAGATTGTACTCGTAATTATCATAAAAATAATCAGCAAGTTCAACTTGAGTTTTACCTTTTAGCGAAACAAATAATAATAAAAGAAAAATTACAAACCTCATCTATCGCTCTACTTTCGCTCGTTTGTATAAATTCTATTTCTTCTTTTCCAAGCAGATGTTTTAGGAGAGGTATCAACATTTATCTGATATCCTACGATTACTTCGTGCGTGCCATTGCTCACAGAACTAATTTCTGACAATGTATAATCATACGCATAACCAACAACAAAGTTTTTAAAAGTAATTCCTGCTTCTGCTACAATTGCATCTTGACTTCTATATCCTGCTCCTAGCCATAACGTTTTAGCGAGTTTTAAACGTAAATTTCCTTCGTAAACAAAAGGAGCCTGAAACATGTAGCGCGTAAAGATACTAGGTATTAACTCCACTTTTTTACCAAGACTAATTGTGGTACTACCGTCTAAATAAAGCACTCTATCTAACGTATTTCCAACAGCAATGCTACTTAAGTCTTTTTGTGTTTCAATTAAATTTACTGCAGAAAGACCTAGCCTAAATTTTTCTCCATAATAATTTAAACCAAAACTTGCATCTGGTATAAAGTAACTTAAGTTATTATTTATTAATGCTTGATCATTTGGGTTTTGAGTTACTATTTTTTCTCTATCAAAAGAATACTGAGTAAACATTGCTGACAACCCGAATGATAAATTCCCTTTTTGTGATGTTTTAATTCTATAACTAAACGCTAAATTACCACCTGTTCTATCAGTAACCCCAGTTGTTTCGTTATACAATTGAATACCAACACCAAGTTTAGATCCTATAGGTGCGTGTAAAGAAACATCTTGAATTTCTGGCGCATCCTCTATACCTATCCATTGTCTTCTTGCCGATAAATAAACAGGTATGTAATCTCTAGTTCCTGCTTCAGCAGGATTATAAGATAGCCGATTATATAAATACAAACTTTTAAGCGGTATTTGTTGCGCCAAACTTCCGAAAGCAACTAACAAAAATAATGCAAGTGCTATAAATTTTAAAATAACTTTCATCTTGTCTTATTTTATAATTGTTAATGCTCCTGACTGCTGTGGTTTTTCTTCTCCAAACTTAATTATGTAATAATAAGTCCCTGAAGAAACTGTATTCCCTTTAAAGGTCGCATCCCAATTAATGATAGGATTTGTTGTTTGGAATATTGGACTTCCCCACTTATTGTATATAATCACTTCAGGATTTGAATATTGAGATAAATCCAGTTGCCAAGTATCATTTGTCCCATCATCGTTTGGAGTAATTACATTTATTCCACCTGTTATATCGTTCCCAATATCACAGTTCACAAAAACATCTATCGTATCTTGTACCGTTACAAAGCAAATTCCATTTCCAGAATAAGCACTTTGATAAGTGTAATCTATAACATGGCTTCCTGCTCCAGCAATAGCCGGTTCAAAAGTATTACCTGCAATACCCAACCCAGAAAAAGTACCGCCCTGATGTATTGAATTATCGTCCAACTTTACAGAGCTTGATAAATCTACAGGGGCAAATACTCCACATATAGTATCCTCCCAATTGAATGTTACTAATTCTGATGTAACATTAATGTTTATGTCCCTACAGTCTGACGGTTCACAATTTGGGCCTTCTGCTCTTAAGAAATATTGAGTAGAAACAAGTGGCGAAACCATTAGCGTATCTCCATAGCCTACCAAACTACCACCACAACTATCTGTATACCAATGCCACAAGTCATTAGCAGCAAGGCTAGACCCTAAAAGTGTAAGTGTTGCTGTATCTCCACCACACAAATTGTTTGTATCCGAAACTAAAGTTACAGGCGGTACTGAGAGCGAACCTACATTTACCGTTACGGTTAAACAAGGGTCAAAAGATTCGCAGACACCATTTTCTGGTCGCATAAAGTATGTTGTTGTATTTTGAGGCGCGACTATCGCAGAATCTCCAATATGAACAATTGGTCCATTACAAGAGTCGGCTCTCCAATACCAATCATCTCCAGAAGCTAATGAACCTCCATTAACTGTTAAAAGTGTTGTGTCTCCACCGCAAACCGTTGGCCTACCAGAATTTACATTACTAGGAAAAACAGATATAGAACCCACTGAAACTAACACAGACATGCATGTATTGGCAACTGGGCATACTCCATTCTCTGCCCTAACATAATACGTTTGATCTGTTGTTGGTGTTACTGTTACAGAAGGTTGGTTAGAAATTGGAGTTCCTCCACATGAACCTTCATACCATTGCCAATTTGCACCACTCCCTAGTTGACCTCCACTAACTGTAAGCGTAGTGCTTTCTCCTAAACACAAAACAGTTTCTCCAGTTATAGCAGTCGGTAAAATAGAAACCGTATTATAAGTTACAGAAACTTGATCACTTGTAGAACCGCAACAAGCACCTCCGTCAATTGTCCATTCCAATACAGTTGTACCAACTGCCATAGTTAAAGTAG
This sequence comes from uncultured Flavobacteriales bacterium, assembly GCA_937924345.1. GTDB lineage: Bacteria > Bacteroidota > Bacteroidia > Flavobacteriales_D > Parvicellaceae > S010-51. The sequence goes on from CALDTD010000039.1 coordinate 3,359, forward strand.
CATTTTCTGAATTTACATTTGTAAGTGTTCCTCCACCTGAAATAACTGTCCATGTCCCTGTAGCATTTTCCGCAGGATTCCCCCATAGGTTTATAGTATTAGTATTACTACAAATAGAAGAATCTACTCCAGCATTAGCTATATTTGGCGAAGCGGTAGAAACATAATTAAAACCTGCGTATAAATCTGAACCAAAGGTGACATCATGCCTTCCTGTATCTGGATAATTGGTCTGCACACTAGTTCCCGTAGCTGTACTTGGATTATTACCTGATCCAAAACTCCAAGTATTTGATGTTGCTGAACCAAAAGTGAAATTATCTTTTAGGCATATAATATTATCCATCGTAATTTCCGGTTGTGTAACTAAGTTAAAGCTTTCTTCTTGGACAACTAATGGAGTTCCCCCATCCAATCTTAACTGAAAAAAGTCTCCTGAAGCTCCATTTCCGCCTCGACCTCCAGAACCACCTCTACCTCCAGCTCCTCCGTAACCACCAAAAACACCCTCGTTATGTGTTCCTCTATTACCCCTAACACCTCCTGCACCACCAGAACCACCTAAGGCTCCATTTCCTCCATTTCCAGCACCATTCGATATTAATTGGCTCTGTATTACATTTCCATTCACTCCATTGTTAAAAAGATACATTGCGAAAGATCCTCCGCCACCTGTACCACCTGTACCACCAGCACCACCTTGACCGCCGCCGCCACCACCGCCGCCGCCTGAACCAGAGCCATCCACGCAAAAAGTACAATCATCTCCTGTTCCACCAGAGCCGCCGCCGCCGCCTTTACCTCCAGCACCGTCTAAACCATTGACACCAGGAGTACCTGTAACAAAAAATCCGCTTACATAAGTTCCTGAAGCTCCATTTGCTCCTGTTGTACCATTTGCTCCTGTTGTTCCAGCATTACCATTTCTACCCCCGTTTCTATCTCCACTAACCATTGCACCTCCAGCTATAGTACCAGGAGAGGAAAAAGTTCCACCTCCAACACCTCCAGCTCCAGAATTACAATCACATGGGGCTCCAGACCCACCGCCGCCGCCGCCGCCGCCAGCTCTTCGAATAGTTGAATTTCCTCCAGGGGATCCAGCCGCTCTTGTATTTCCTCCTGCACCACCTGTTCCACCTGTTCCGTTTCCAGTTCCTGCACCATTTCCACCACGACCTCCTACGCCTCCACGTCCCGTGTCATCATCATCTCCTCTACCTCCTGCTAGCCCATTTGTTCCAGCTATACCATTTGAACCTCTTACACCATCTGATCCATTAGCAGCTCTACCAGCTATAATATGCGCTCTAGTAAAATAATAATTTGAACAGTTAGTTAAATGCACTCCATAAACTGACGTTCCTGGAGGGCTATTAACCGAAGCTGTCTCTATAGTTAAGTCTTGTATTCTAAAATTTGAGATTCCGTTACCATAAAAAGAAACAAGTCTTCTATTCCCAGTTGGACCTTCCAAATTTGTATTCGTTCTAAATATTCTTGTTACACCTCTCAAACTACTTTTTTCCCAAGAGTTTGAAGGGTCAAACCCACCCTCTAAGGTAACACCCCCAGGTATATTTAAAGCTGTGGAAATATTGTAAGTTCCTGCTCCTATTCGAACTACGTCTCCAACTGAAGCAGCTGAAATTGCTGACGCTAAATCTGAAGGGTCATTTATTGTACCAACACCAGTACCAGTTGTTGTAACATAAATAACATTACATTGCTGAGCTAAAAGATTATAACTAAATGTAATAAATAAAAAAAAGAGTAATAAACTTTTCATACACAAAAGGTTAGTAAACAACAAGTGTTAGAAACAAACTTAAATGAATTTTACTTGAATTGCAAATATTCATCTTCATATATAACATCCAACTCCATCTTGTTTTTTGTATTTACATAAGGAATAATAAAATTTCCTTTTTTTAATACCTGATATTGCACATTCGACAAATCTACAGTAGAGTCAATCAAAGGAGCGAAAGGTCTATTGTTTAGTGTTTTAAACGCAGACACTTTTACTTTTACATCCCCTAGACTTTGATTCTGAGGGTATTTCTTTATTTCTTGATCTAAAAAATGAGCAAAACGGACAAAGTGCATTGGTATATGAATCATTCTGGCAAATTGTAAAACATTCATATAGTCTTGAATTCTTACATCTCCTAATTTTTGATTATCCTCGGTATATAAAACTACTTTTGCAGCCCCTTGTTTATCTGCCAACATCATTCGCCATGCAAAATAATTTCCATAGCCATGCCAACTTGTTTCACCAGGAATAAGGTACTGTCTTAAAGGCATTAAAACTTGTACAACTGCATAAAAAACTAAAAGTGAACTAGAAACGTATTTAACCAACTTCGGGCTCTTTTTTAAACCTGTAAACTGATTCTTTTTCTTTGAAAAAAGAGCTGTTAATTCATCATTGAAATAAAAAACACATATTCCAATTGCCATCCAAGGGAATGTACCAATAGACCAAATAAAATGGTTGGTTAAATGAAAGGGTACAATAAATAATAAACTATAATACTTTAACTTATTATGAAAAAGCATAAACCCAACAAAAAAATCGAAAAACAACCCAAACCAAGCCATAAACACGAAACTATAGTCTGGAGGGATAATTCCTAATAAAGAAAAATCTTCTCCCAACCAATACTGAAGTGGCAGACCTTTTAACCAATCTATATTTAGCTTTGCTATAGCTCCATAAAAGTAAACTACAAACATTTGAAGTTTAAAAAAAGATACATTCCAATTCGGAATCATTCTAACTCCTTTAAAGTAACTTTTTACACTTAAAAATGCATCTCCATTTACAAAAATTGAAAAGAAAAGTAGTATACAATTTAAATAATAGTGATTATTATAGTGACCTACGTCTAACAAAAAAATGTATGTCCAACAAAGGAACATAACTGTTGAAGCTATTCGATAAAGAAATCCTACCGTATAAAGCACAGAAAACAACATTGCTACTAAAAAAAGTAGCTCTAAATTTTCTGGTGAAGTGATCTTAACCCAAGTAAAAAAATCGTACTTCAGTAAATATTTTGATAAGGTAAGGTTTTGAACAATGTATGGTTCTATATAGTAAAACTGAAAGAACATTAAAACCCCATAAACAACTCTAAACAACCCAGAAGCAACAGGACTAACTGGTCTAAATAGATAATTTGTAAGTTTCTGCATTATAATCTTGTTTTGAAGCAAATACTAAATTAATGTATTCTAACTAAAGAATCTTTGTACGTTAAGTACTTTTTCGAAACAAGTATAATTGCTGTCTGTTCTTTTTCGAAAGCTTACTACACCAACTTTTTTATATCCTAATTTTAAATAAAGTTTTAGTGCGATTTTATTTGGAGAAAAGGTATCTAAACGAACTGATTTTACATTGGATATTATTGCTCTTCTTTCTAATAACCACATTAATTTCGTAGCTAATCCTCTTCCAATATAATCTTCATGAACTCCTAAACGATGGACAATTTTATAATTTTGATTATTTTCCCAACTTAGCTCAACATATTCTTGTGGCTCATCATCGGTAAACGCAACAACAGCGATTAATCTATTTTTATTTTTAATCCCAAACAATTGATTAAGCTCAATATCTCTTAGAACAACTTCACGACTTGGGTAATCTTTATCCCACTGATTAAAACCTAATTTTTGATGTTGCCGAACGCAAGATTTATAAATCCTTAATACTTCTTGAAGCTGATCTAAACTAACCTGCTCTAACTCCACACTTAAGGCTCAAATTTTAGTAACCCTGTGAATTGACCACCAGCTAGTTCTGCCTGAGAATTTGAATTTAATTGAAGTGGCATACCTGGCGAAACCTCGCTAAGTACTAACTTCGTTCTACTCGAAAAAACACCTAAACCTCCATCTATATTAGAAAAAGTAGGCCTTTCCGAAACAATACTATTGCTTGGTTCGTTTACTCCAATATAAGTACTTAAATCCTCACCAGCAGCAGAAACATTAAATTCTATACGCTTAAAAACACGCTTTGTTATATTTGCTTCATTTGGGTCATTAGCCAATCTTGCAGCTATAATTTTGTAAAAACCATCTCCAAGCACATCTTTAGACAAGTCTTCTCCACCATTTGTGTTTATTGCTGTAGACTTACCAAAAGACCAACGTATACTTTTCTCTTCAACACCGTTTTGGGTATGCTCGTCGTAATAAAAAACTAAGCCAGATTCGTAAATACTTGCTCCTTTTGCTGTGTTCCATTCTACTAAAATATCTTTATATTCTCCATTACCATTTTTAAACCCTACACCTGCAAAAAGCTGCTGTTTGAATATATTCGAAAACTGAAAGTCTTCGACTAAACGAGTAGAGGCAGTAGCTTGTTTACGACCTTCGTCTATATTTACTGTAAGGTTATAAGTTGCTGTAACGTCTAGCCCACCGTTTGGGACAAAGTAATATACCTTTTGCGAATCTGTATTAAACAACCCAGGCTCTATTCCTTTAACCCAAATTTCATTTAATGCATAGCTATTGGTAACCGTTCCATTTATAACCTCATCTACCGTGGCAGACAAATTTGAAAACAAAACACTATCGTTAATTGCTGCATAATCTGCATTATTGCCTGTTCCACCTAAATAAGTTTTGTTGATTTTTACATATTGTGTATCTACTGTTTGATCCAAAGCTGCAAAAATTACAGGAATATCGTCGTATGGGGCATTAATTTCAAAATCTGTCTTGCAAGAAGAGACCCCAACAATAATTGAAATTGAAATAAAAAGGGAAAGTATGTTTTTATAATTCATTATAAATCTATATTTACAATTCAAAGATACTCTTTTTATTTTTTTGACCGGTAATTGAGTTATTTAACGGTTAAAAAAAGGAATTTTAAGACTTAAGGTTTGGTTTTTTTGATAGTTTTGTGGAATGTTGAAAAAACATATTTTAAGTACATTTTTTTCGAATATATTTCTCTATTTAGTTTCTTTCTTCACTTCTATTCTCTTGAATAGATTCATGGGGCCAGAAATAAAAGGGGAATTTACAATTATATCTTCTTTTGTTCAACTTTCGGTACTTGTATTGGGATTCAACACCTCGTATTCAATAGTTTATTTTTTATCTAGAAATAGATTAAACTCAAATGACACAATTAAAACAGTAGGCTTATTCAACTTGTTTTTATCAGCAATATTTATTTGTATTGTTTTATTACTTAACTATTTGAATTTACTAAGTTTTCTACTACCAGTAAAACTCAATTTATATATCTTCGCATTATTAATAGCCTTTTTTACACTATCTCTTTTTACAAATTCGTTAAGCGCACTTCATCAAAGTAAAAAAAACTTTTTATTTATTAATAAGGTTAATATTTACACAGCATTTGTAAGCTTATTTTTTATTGCTTCACTTTCATTAATAGAAATGAATGAAACATACAAACTTGTTTTTTGTCTCGTTTTTTTAATTTTACCTTTCCTAATAAAAATTCCTTCATTTTATATAAAATCAGACTTAAAACTAATAAAAGCGTCACTTATAAATAAAAGAAAAAGAAAACTCTTTTTTGGATTTGGAATGTTGGCTTATTTTGCAAATATTTTTCAATTCCTTAATTACAGGATTGATTACTGGTTTATAGAGGGGTACTATAACTTAAAAGAGTTGGGATACTATGCATTAAGCTCTAACTTAACCTCACTCCTTTTTGTATTACCCACAACCATAGCAGGAATATTCTTTACTTATGTCTCTGCCAATACCTCTTCTACAAACGAGAACTACCAAAAGATTTGTAGAATGCTATTCTTTATTCTTACTATAATAGTTCTTGTTTTGTACTTTATTGCCTCACCACTAATAAATTCACTATATGGCAATGAATTTGATAACGCAGTAATGCCCTTTAAGATTTTAATCTTTAGTGTTCCTGTTTTTGGAATAACTGCTTTTTTTGCTAGTGTTATAAGTGGAAAGGGAAAAGCCAAAGACAACTTAATGGCTTCTGGAATTGGCCTTATAGCAACACTAGTTTTTGACCTTATATTAATTCCTAAATATGGAATAATTGGTGCTGCTTATGCTACATTAACTTCTTATATGGCAACAAGTCTTTATGTTTTTTATATTTTTGATAAAATATCACCTTTAAGTTTTAAATCTTTTTTCGTTTTAAAAAGAGCTGATATTATAGAAATTAAACAGTTAATTTATGACAAACTCAAAAGTCGCTGATTGGTACGACAAATTTTCAACTCAACAAGTTAATACAGGTATTAACCTAAGACATAAGTCTATACATGAGTGGTGTTTAAAGTTTGGATTAAAAAAGACAGACAATGTCTTAGAAATCGGATGTGGAATAGGCACCCAATCACAACTCATTGCTGAATACCTCACAAGAGGTAAATTAACTATTAATGATATTAGTGAAAAAAGTGTTGATATAGCTAAAGAAAGATTAAAAAAGTTTAACAATATAAACTATAGCAAAGGAGACATAATAGGACAACCAATTATAGATAAATTTGATTTTATAATACTTCCAGATGTTATTGAACATATACCTTTAGAAAATCACTTTAAACTATTTGAAAAACTAAACGGTTTATTAAAGGATGATGGGACAATACTTATTCATATTCCATTTCCAAACTACCTTAAGTGGGTACACAAAAACAAACCTGAACTTTTACAAGTAATAGACCAACCAATAACCACCGATATTTTGGCAAAAAATTGTTATTCTAACGGCCTATATATCGACAAACTTATAACCTATAAAATATGGATAGAAAAAAATGATTATCAAATCTTAAAATTGAAAAAAAACATCGATATTGATTTTTCTGAATATACAATTAAGCCTTCTATAAAGAACCGCGCATACAGAAAATTGTCTTTGTTAATGAGTAAATTATTCAACAAACATGACATTAATCATTTTTACTAATTCTTTTCCCTTTGGAATAGGGGAAGAGTTTTTTATTGAAGAACTTAATTTTTTAGCAAAACATTACGACAAGATAATTCTTATACCTGAAAATAGTAATGGTAAAAAGAGAAATATAAAGCAACAAAATATAAAAATAATATCTTTAACTGAAGATAGCAAATGGAGCAAGTTAAGTCTTATATTGAGTTACACATTTTGGCTATTGTACATAAAAGTTTTGAAAAAATCTAAAAACTTAAACAATGACATTAGTATTAAGTCTTTTAGAAAATTTTGGAATAAAATCTATATTGCCAAGAAAATAAAACAGACACTTGAGAAAAATAAGATTAATACTAATGATACTATTTTTTATTCGTATTGGTTTAATCTGGTGGGAAGTGCCTTAATTTATTTTAAAATAAAAACAAAAAACATAAAATTAGTTGTCAAAATTCATGGGTATGACTTTAATCAAATGCGCTACAAAGAATTTAACTTTCATCATCGAGATTTTGAACTAACTCAATTAGAGCATTTAATCTCTATCTCAAAATTTGGCAAGAATTATATAGCAAAAAACTATGAATCTAATATAAATACGACAGTAATACGCCTTGGAACTAAAGACTATGGTTTACAAAAAAAGAAAGACAAGACTAACACATTAAAAATAGTATCTTGCTCTTCTCTGATTCCGATTAAAAGGGTTCATCTTATCATTGAAATTTTAGGAAAAATTAAAGATATACCAATAGAATGGACCCATTTAGGAGGGGGTATTTTACTAGATGAATTAAAAAGTAGAAGCAAAATGCTTTCTAAAAATATAAAAACAACTTTTACAGGACACCTTAATCAAAAAGAATTGATTGAACATTATAAAAACAACTATTTTGATCTTTTTATTCACCTTAGTGAAACTGAAGGAATTCCAGTTTCTATGATGGAAGCCATAAGTTTTGGGATTCCAATTATTAGCTATAATACAGGTGGCGTTAGTGAAATAGTAACCAAAAAAAGTGGCTTTTTAATTAATTCAGTAAATGATGCTGAAAAACACATAATAGAAATAGCGAATAAGAATAGTGTGGAAACTGAAAAAATTAGAAACTCAGCTCGAAACTTTTGGGAAGAAAATTTTCACGCTAAAAACAATTATAAAAAACTAGTTCAATATATCAATAAAATTTAACTGTATAATTTTGAAGATACTTTTAATTTCATATTACGCACCTCCTTTAAATGCCATAACTTCGTTAAGAGCATTTACATTAGGACAACAAATTAGCAATAACCACGAAGTCCATCTAGTTACTAGGCATTGGAAAGGAACAGAAAATACTTGGAGCGATTTAAATAAATCAAACCTTAATCCAAGCAAAATAAAAAAAGTAAACAATAACTTTAGTTTGCACTACCTTCCATATCAAGAAACTAAATATTCAAGCAACAAAATATTCCGGAAATTCACTACATTAAAGTCAAAATTATCAGCTAACTTTTCAAGAAACATTGACTTAGATCAATTTTATGAGCTTATTATTACGAAATTTAATGATACTCAGTTTGATTTTATTTATGTAACATCACCTCCTTTAAGTATCATAAATCTAGGTAATAAACTACAAAAACATTTTAAATCTAAATTGATATGCGATTTTAGGGATTTACATAATAACCTTTTATTAAAAAAAAATAAAGAATATAATTTAAAAGAAAAAATTGAACTATACAACCTTAAAAAGTATTTAAAAAAAAATTTAAAGAACTCTTTCTTAACTTCAACAGCAAGCGAACCATTTACCTCTTTTTTAACAAAAATAACGAAAGCAGATACTATTACAGTATTAAATGGATATGAAACAGTTTTATTTAAAGAATTAAAAAGTGAAAGAAGTGAGTACTTTGAAGTAAGTGTTTTAGGAACTTTATATGAAGCTCAAGACTTGAGCATAATGTTAAACTCTTTTAAACAACTAAGTAAAAATAAGAAAATTAGGTTTAATTTTATTGGAACAGGAGCAATTCCTAAAGTAGCTAGTTTAATAAAAAAGAAAATACCTAATGCTATAGTTACAGATAAAATTGAACGATTAGACGCTTTAAAAATCGGCAAAAGATCTCAAATTTTATTTTATGTAGGTTGGAAAGGCTATAAAGGTGTGTATTCAGGAAAAATATTTGAATACCTCGGATTGAAGAAAAATATTTTAATCGCACCTGGAGATTGTGATGTTATAGACAACTTAATAAACAAAAACAAAGTTGGAATATCTCTCAACACTGAAGCTGAAGTAATTAAATATTTAGAGTTAAAATTTAATGAGTGGAGAAATAATAAAAATAAGGTTATAAATTTTGAAGGTTTGGATATCGATAAATACTCAAGAGAAAATCAGAATTTAAAAATCATTAAAAAAATGAGAAAAAGTATTAAATGAAAAAGTATTCTCTTATTATATAAGAAAGAACACAACCTTATAAATTAATATTCTTAATTTACATAAAAGATTAATACAAAACTCAATAAAAATTACCAAAATAAATAACTTTAGAAAATGATAAACTCAAGACTTTACTCAATAATATCTTCATCGATTAATCTGGGTTTTTTTAAAACACTCACTATTTTATTTAAGATTTCTTTATTCAAGTTAGGAGTTTTAAATAATATAAGCATAAAAAAATATGGCAAATTCTTCATAAGAAAGAACACAACCGATTTGCCTGTCTTTAGGCAAGTATTTATGGATCTTGAGTATAGTTATTCTTACAAAACAAAAAACGTAACAACTATTGTTGATGTGGGAGCAAATATTGGTATGTTTACAAGGTTTATAAGAGAACGTTACCCTAACTCTAATATCTTTTGTATTGAACCAGAACCATCAAACTTTGAACAGCTAAAAATTAATGTCAAAGAAGATGATAAAACATTTCTAATCAATAAAGCTATTTGGACTGACAACCTAGGAGTAAACATGGCTATTGATGATAAATATGGGGAATGGGGAGCCAGGGTTTCTTCGACAAAGAATGAGTTGACAAAAGTAGGTTCTATTACTATGAATGACCTTGTAAAAGATTATAATTTAAAGAATATTGATATATTAAAAATAGACGTTGAAGGAGCAGAAAAATTTATTTTTGAAAAAAACTTATCTTGGATGAATAAAGTGAATACTTTAATAATTGAACTTCATGACTTCATGGAAGCAGGAAGCTCAAACAGCTTTTTTGAAGCTCTATCAAACATGAAGCCTTATACTTTTTCTATAAAAGGGGAAAATATAATAATTCAAAGAACTAAACTATGAAAATCTTTGTTATTTCACTTAAAAGTTCAAAAAGAAGAACATTTGTTTCTAAACAAATGGAAGAGTTTGGATTAGATTTTGATTTTTTTGATGCTATTAATGGTAAAGAGTTATCTGAAGAAGAGATAGAAAAAAACTGTGATATTGAAGCAATAAAAAAGCACCCTAAATGGCTTAATAAAGGAGCATTAGGCTGCGCTCTAAGTCATTTATATATTTATCAAGAAATGATTCAACAATCTATAGAAAGAGCAATCATACTAGAAGATGATATGGTTTTAAATAAAGAGTTTCGATGTTTATTAAATAAATTAAACACTAGAAAAGAAAAAGAAGAAGTTATTATGCTTTATTATAGAGCATTTAATAAAGTCACATTTAGCACTAAAGATTCGACAAATTTAAATGATAATTTTAAAATCTTAAAACCCTATACATTAGATGATATTCCAATAACGACAGGTTGCTACTATATCACAAAAAACGCTTGTAAAAAATTATCTGACATTATTCAACCAATAAGGGTTTCAGCCGATAGCTGGAAATATTTTGTGAAAAATAGTGAATTTAAAAATATAAATGTTGTTTATCCAAGACCTCTTAATGACTTTGGATTCAAAAGTGACATCGACTATCATGAAACAAATTCTGGAATAATAAAAAGAAAATTAAAAATATTTATCGACCAAGTTGATAACCCTTTCTTTAATCACCTTACTTTCTATTTAAGAAAAAAAAGAGAAAGTAGAATGTCTAAATTTTCTACTACAAACAAAAAAAGTATTATTTAAACCCATTTTTCTTGAAAGGTTCTTCTAAAAACATTCTCATTTACTACTCAAATCATTTAAAATCTTTTGATTTAACTTCTTTGATTTTTGAACTACAAAAGTATTCTGCTAACGTATATCTATTGACTACAGGGGATAAAGGGAAACTCCACAAACAGTTAGAAGAAAAAAATATTCAAACTTTTAGTATAGATTTTAAGAAAAATAAAACATACTATATCAAACAATCTAAATACCTAATTAGATTTATAAAAAAAAACAAAATTGACATTGTTTATTCCCATACGCAAATTAACAACTTTATAGCTTCTTTAAGTCAACTTTTTTCTAAATCTGAATTTTATATGTGTAGGCATCACACCGACTATGTATGGAATGGGAAAAACAAATCTGCAAAATTAATGGACTGGTTAATTAACAGGCTTAGTAAAAACATGGTTGCAATTTCAGACAAAGTTTATAATCAGGTTGTAAAGGTCGAAGGCGTAAGTTCAGAAAAAGTTCATCAAATTAATCTTGGATATGATTTTAGCTTATACCCAAAAGTAAATCAAATAACCAGTCAAAAAATTAAACAAACTTATAAGTCAGACTTTCTTTTGTTAAATATAGGTCGATTAATCCCATTAAAAAGACAGCGCCTTTTGATCGAAGCTTGCTCATTACTTGCAAAAAAAGACATCAACTTTAAACTAATTATACTAGGAGAAGGTAGTGAAAAAGAAAATTTAACTCTACTTATCGAAGAATTAGACTTGAAAGAAAAGGTTCATTTAATTGGATTTAAAGAGAATGCTTTAGATTTTATAGATGCGGCCGATTTAATTGTACACCCTTCAAATTCTGAAGCTAGTAGTACAATTGGAAAAGAGTGCGCTTTAATAAAAACACCTATTATGGCTTGCAAAACTGTTGGAGATTTTGATAGTTATCTAAATGAACAAAACGGATACTTAATTGATTTAGAATTAACAGCCGCTAAACTTTCTACACATATAGAAAAAGCTTTTTTAGATAAGAAAAGTCTTAAATCAAAAGGTGAAATGTTACACAATGAGGTTATCAATAAATTTGGAATTGAAAATGTAATACCAGCTTACAAAGAATTATTTAACCTATAAAATGAAGTTCTCAATCATTATACCAACTTACAATAGGGCTGCATTAATATCTAAAACTATACTTTCTGTTCTTAAACAAACTTATATAGATTTTGAAATTATTATTGTAGATGATGGTAGTACAGACAATACTAAAGAAATTATTGATCTAATTGATGATTCTAGACTAAGCTATTACTACAAAAAAAATGGAGAAAGAGGAGCTGCTAGAAATTTTGGAGCTCAAAAAGCAATTGGTGAGTATTTAACTTTTTTAGACTCTGATGATTTATTACTTCCAAACTATTTAATAGAAGCAAATCAATTTATTAAAAGAACTAACGCTAATATTTTCTTTCAGCTTTTTGAAGTAAGAGATACAGAAAATAAGCTACTTACCAGAGCAGAAAGTAAAATTGAAGACATCAATAATCAGTTGACTTTTAAGGGGAACATTTTTGCTTGTCAAGGAGCATTTATAAATAGAGAAATCTTTAACAAATATAAGTTTATAGAAGATAGGAGTCTTGCCGGATCAGAAGATTATGAGTTATGGTTAAGGATAAATGCTTCAGAAAAGATACAATGCAACCCCATTGTAACCTCCTACCTAATAGAACATGAAGAACGGAGTGTTTTAAATTTTAACCCCAGACAATTAATAAAACGGAAAGAGCTAATGTTAAACTATTTGTTTAAAGACGAAAAAGCAAATAAATATTACTCCCCTTATAAAAATGTACTTTATAGTAATGCATACTCATATATTTCTTTACATTTAATTTTAGCTAATTATAAAAAAACAGGTATTAAGTATTACCTAAAAGCTTTAATTAAACGACCTTTGTTATTTTTTAATCGAAAAAGTTTAGGGATTTTTAAACAACTTATTCTTTCGCAATCAAACTAACTAAAAACATACTTTACCTTTCTTACGATGGTATGACAGACCCACTAGGGCAGTCACAAGTTTTGCCTTATATAATTGGTTTAACTCAAAAAGGATATTCGTTTACATTAGTCTCTTGTGAAAAAAAAGAGCGATTTGAGAAAAACAAAAATATTATTACTTCTATTTGTGAATCGAACAACATAGACTGGAAACCAATTTTTTATACTAAAAAACCTCCTGTATTTTCTACTATTTGGGATATTTATAAACTAAATAAAAAGGTGCAACGGCTTCATAAAGAAAAACAGTTTTCATTAATACATTGTAGAAGTTATATAACATCCCTGATTGGTCTAGGCTTTAAACAAAAACACCATGTTCCTTTTTTGTTTGATATGCGAGGGTTTTGGGCAGACGAACGCGTAGATGGAAATATATGGGACAAAAATAAATTCCCTTTCTCTAAAATTTACAATT
>CALDTD010000040.1 GCA_937924345.1 uncultured Flavobacteriales bacterium
CTGTATGCCCTTCAACCAATACTTCTAAATCTTCCTGATCTTGTAAAACCTTAGCTAAAGATATTAGAGCAGACTTTCCTTCTGTATTGATTTTAGTACTCCCAGATGGAAATAATAATTTTGCCTCCATACTTACATTTACTCGACCATTCTTTTGCTCTACGGTCAATCCCTTGTCTTTAAAACCAAGTAACGCATCAGAAACTTTATCTTTAAGCGCGTTTACAGCTGCATCTTTACTTGCAATCAATTCTTCTAATTCCTTTACACGTTCTTCTCTACTTTTTAAATCTGCAGAAAGTTGGTTTAATGTTGCTTCTTTTTTATTTAATTTAGATTCTAGCAATTTTAACTCGTCTTCTAATCGATTAAGTTGATCTTCTTTACGTTGTAACTCTAATCTAGTAGCATTTAAATCATTAACCAAGCGTTGATTTTCTATAGAACTTCCACGTTGCAAATCTTCTAATTGCTTTTGAATACGCTCATTTAAACCATCAATTTTATCATATTGCTTTTCTTTCATTCTCAAAGACTTACCTAGCAGAGTAGTATCAGACTTAAGTCGCCCAATAGACTTATCTAAAACATCAATCTTTGAGGTAAGCTCAGCATTTTCTGTTTCATATTTTAAATTCTGAGCCTTAGTTGTCTTTAATTCAGCGGAACATGATGTAGCTTTCTTTTCTACCTCTTCGAACTTTCTAGCAGGCACACAAGATGCTAATAGAATAGCAAAACTAGCTACAACTATATTTACGTTACTCAATTTCATTTTACTTTTTTTTTAAATTTTAGACGAAAAAAATACATTAGATAAGTCTCTATAATCCATAGCATTTATTTCCAATCCGATAACATTCTCTTTAATCAAGCGCACATAATCAGAATAAAACAATGGTAAAAATGCTGCGTCGTCTACTAATATTTGATCACATTGTTGATATAATTTCATTCGCTCTTTTTCATCGGCAGTTCTCATTGCTTGCTCAAATATTTTATCAAATTCAGGATTTACATAACGAGATGCATTTACCATAGAAACACCGTGAGCACTCTTTGGTACTCCTTTACCATAATAAATTTCTAAAAAAGTAGAAGCATCGGGGTAATCGGCAACCCATCCTCTTCTAAAAAACTCCATATCTCCTGTTCGCATTTTATCTTGAATTGTTGTAAAAGGAATAATATCGATATTTACATGCACCCCAAGATTTTGCTTAAACATACTGTATAAAGATTCTGCAATTCTAGAATTCGTTCCACCTCCATCGCTTATTGTTAATATAAGATCTGGAAAACCCTCTCCATTTGGATAACCTGCCTCAGCTAGTAAGGCTTGAGCTTTTTCAGGATTAAATTCAAAACCATTTACAACAGAATTGTCATAGCCAGAAAAATTAGGTATAACACCATGATTAGCTGGCATCCCATCTCCTCTCAACACATTTTGAACTAAACTTTTCTTGTTTACGGCATAGTTAAATGCTTGTCTAACTCTCTTATCCTTAAACACTTCTCCTGTATGAAGAAAATCATATAATTGGACATTCAAAGCTGCTGTTTGCTGATAAGAAAATGCACTGTTCTTTCCTTCTAAAGCTTCATTTAAACCAACTAATACTGCCTCCATTTCATCAACGGGTAATTTTGAAATCATATCAAGATTGTCTTTTTTGAAATTCAATAGCTCAGACTTCTTATCTCGTGTAAAAGTAACTTTAACTAAGTCTAAATAAGGTAACTGATTTCCGAATTTATCTTTTCTCCAATAATTATTATTACGTTTTAAACGTACTTGATTACCTTCTTTAATAGCATCTACCACAAATGGTCCTGTACCAACTGGATTTATTCGCGATTCTTCCCCATACATTTCGTAAGCTTCTTTAGGAAAAATCCAACATGCGTTGTGCACTAATACTTTAGGAAAAAAAGATAAAGGCTCTGTTAGTGTAATCTCTATTTTATTGTCTCCTATTACTTTAATACCTTCTACTCCTCCATTTACTTTGGACCCATTGCCTGTTTTTGCATAATGCTCGTTTACTCCTTTTATTTTATTTTGAAAAATATAAAACGTATTATTCATAGGATAAGCTGTACCTAATCTATCAAAACAATACTTTACGTCTTGTGCAGTTACTCGTCTACCCTTACCTCCTTCAAAGCATTCATTATCATGGAAATAAACATTTTCTTCTAGCTCAAAAGTCCATACAGATGCATCCTCGTTTGGTGTGAAAGATTTTGCAATACAAGGCTTCACTTTAAGTGTTTTCTCATCAAGTTTAACTAATCCTTCGAATACTTGCCCAGCTATATGAACACTTACTTCATCAGTAATACCATGAGGATAAAGCGTCTTAAATGAAGAAGATTCATTCATTCTAAACAAACCTCCATATTTAATCGGAATCTCTTTACCATGATGACTTACAGTACCTTCAGCAACTTTATTTTCTACTATAACTGTAGTCTTTTTTTTATTCTCACTCCCACAACTCCATAGCAATACCGTAGAGAAGAAAGCTACAAAAAACAATTTCACCATTGTCATTCTTACAATTTTTAATTACTTTGGTTTACTTTATTCTGAACCCAATCAGACAAATATACGAGAATTTTAAAAAGTAATCATGTTTAAACTTAGAAGTTACATATGCTTTTTTTATACCCAATCGTTTATGAAAAAAAAATACTTATTTAGGTTAAACTAATCGGTAGAATTAAATATTAATTTACTGATAAAATTTAGCCCTAAAAGGAATTTATATAAAATATTAGCGCAAAAAAAAGTCCTAGCAAAATTGATAGGACTTTCTTCTTATTTTCTTTTTTGATTATCCTTTATCCTTTCCTCCAAAATTAAAAAGTAAAGAAAAACGTATTGTGTTAGCAATTGGACTTTGCTGCGTAAGCGCTACTAAATAAGATAAATCTAACTGAAAAACTTGGTATTTTAATCCAGCTCCAAAAGAAACAAACTGACGATTCCCTTTTGTAGGAGCTTCATAAAAGTATCCTGCTCTTACAGCAAACACATCGTTATATAAATATTCTCCACCAACAGATAAATTAATTTCTGAAAGCTCTTCTTTAAAACGGCTCCCTTTTTGAACCTCAGTAGTAGTTCCGTTCTCGTCTTTGATAACTACACCTGGAGCATCAGAAAAAGAACCAAACATACCCACAGCTGTACCTACATTGTTATCTCTACCCGAAAAAACAATAGGATTCCCTTCTATATCAAAATCAATTTGACCATTTGTAGTTTGAAAAACAGGAGCTGTAGGAACTAATAATTTATTTGCATCAAAAGCAATTGAAAACTTATTAAAATCATCTATATCAACATTTAATGCGGTTCCTAAACGTAAATTTGTTGGAATAAAATCTCTTTCAGCACCATCTGTATATGCCATTTTTGATCCTATATTCGAGATATTTAACCCTGCAGCAATTGTAGATTTACGACCTTTAATTTCAAATTCGTTAGACTGGTAATAACCAGAAACATCTGCAGCTACAGATTGTCCGGCCTTAGTGTTTGCACCTTGAACAGCAGTTCCACCTGTTAGATTGGAATTGATGTATCTCCCTGCTAAACCAATTGAAAAATTCTCACTCAATTTTCTTGCATAAGCAACATCCAATGCAAACTCACTCGGATTAAACTCACGTATTGTCCCCCCTGTTTGATCTGTAAATGTTATGTTCCCTAAAGA
Organism: uncultured Flavobacteriales bacterium; assembly: GCA_937924345.1. Lineage (GTDB taxonomy): Bacteria > Bacteroidota > Bacteroidia > Flavobacteriales_D > Parvicellaceae > S010-51. Next base: position 3,729 of record CALDTD010000040.1, read on the forward strand.
AAAATAACGTAATGATGCACTTACAGCAGAAAAATCATCAATTTTCTTATATCCAGTTACATAAGCTAGATTAATATCATTAACTAATCTTCTTAACCAAGGAGAATAAGACATCGAAAAACCAGCGTCTTTATCTATAAAAGCTAATTTAGATGGATTCCAATGAATAGAATTAGCATCTGGACTAATTGCTGCACCAACATCTCCCATAGCTCCAGACCTTGAATCAGGGGTAATTAGTAAGAAAGGAACGGCAGTTGTAATTGTATTAATCTGCTTACCTGCTAATTCCTGCGAAGAAATTTGAGCGTTAATAGACGTTGAAGAAGCTAAAATTCCTCCGGCAACTAACGTAAGCACTTTTTTATATCTATTCATCATTACTTATATCTGTAAAAACAAATATACGTAAAAGCGATTTGTTTTATTGTGCAAGTATATCTTTTTTTCTATTTGTTAATGATTATGTAAGAGTACTAAAGGTTTTTTTTACATTTACAATACAAAGCAAGAACTAGAAATTAACAAGTAAGCAATGAGTACAACAGTATTAAAGCCATTAAAATTTGATCGTAAAACGTTAACAAATGAAGAGTTGATTCTATTTTATCATAATTTAATCACTCCACGATTAATTGAAGAAAAGATGCTTATCCTACTTCGCCAAGGAAAAATCTCTAAATGGTTTTCTGGAATTGGCCAAGAAGCAATTTCGGTTGGTTGCGCTTTAGCTATGGAAAAGGATGAGTTTATGCTTCCTATGCATCGAAACCTAGGAGTATTCACCACTAGAAAGCTTCCACTCGACCGCTTGTTTATGCAGTTTCAAGGTAAAGAAAACGGTTTTACAAAAGGACATGATCGTTCGTTTCACTTTGGTACTAAAGAGCATCATATTGTAGGAATGATTTCGCATCTGGGGCCACAATTAGGAATTGCAGACGGTATTGCTTTGGGTAATAAATTAAAGAACAATAAAAAAGTTACTATTGTATTTACAGGAGATGGAGGAGCAAGTGAAGGAGATTTTCATGAAGCTTTAAACGTAGCAGCTGTTTGGGATTTACCTGTAATATTTGTAGTAGAAAATAATCAATGGGGACTTTCTACCCCCTCCAAAGAACAGTTTCGTTGTAAGCAATTTATAGATAAAGGAATTGGATATGGAATGGATACCGTTCAAGTAGACGGAAATAATATTATTGATGTTTACGAAGCTATTCACAAAGCTAGAACGTCTATTATAAAAAAGCCTAGACCTATATTAGTAGAATGTATTTCTTTTAGAATGCGTGGACATGAGGAAGCATCGGGAACCAAATATTACCCAGAAGGTATTCAAGATACTTGGGCAGTAAAAGACCCTGTAGATAATTTCGAACGTTTTTTAATCGATGAAAAGGTAATTACTGCCGAAGAAATCGAAACCATAAAAAAAGAAATTAAAAATCATATAAATACGAGTTGGAAAGCTGCAGATAACGCTCCTGAGTTAACTGCAAATACTAAACGAGAATACAATTATTTATTTAAGGATTTTGATAATACACCTATTTTGCCTTCTGGAAATAACAAAAGTGAAAAAAGATTTATTGATGCAGTTTCTGATGGATTAAAACAATCAATGCAGCGACACGAAAATTCTGTAATAATGGGGCAAGACATTGCAGAATACGGAGGTGTATTTAAAGTAACTGATGGCTTTGTTGATGCCTTTGGAAAAGAACGTGTTAGAAACACTCCAATTTGTGAATCTGCTATTGTCGGGGCTGCATTAGGTCTTTCTATAAATGGTTACAAAGGAATAATGGAAATGCAATTTGCCGATTTTGTAACCGTTGGATTTAATCAAATTGTAAACAATTTGGCAAAACTACATTACAGATGGCAAGAAAATGCTGACGTGGTTATTCGAATGCCCACTGGCGCAGGGGTTGGTGCAGGCCCTTTTCATTCCCAAAGTAACGAAGCTTGGTTTTTTCATACCCCCGGTTTAAAAATTGTTTACCCTGCTTTTCCAGGCGATGCAAAAGGTTTATTAGCTGCTGCAATAGAAGACCCTAATCCAGTTATGGTTTTTGAACATAAAGCACTTTACAGAAGTAAAAGCGAGTTGGTAAATGATGATTTTTATACTACTGAAATAGGTAAGGCTAATTTATTGAATAAAGGGAACGATGTAACAATTATAACCTATGGAATGGGCGTTCATTGGGCATTAGAAACACTAGAAGAAAATCCTTCGATAAACGCCGATTTAATTGATTTAAGAACTTTATTACCTTTAGATACTGAAACTATATTTACTTCTGTAAAGAAAACAGGAAGAGCAATCGTTTTACATGAAGATTGCTTAACTGGAGGTATTGGGGGGGAAATTGTAGCTTTAATTAACCAACATTGTTTCGAATATTTAGATGCGCCTGTTATTCGTAGTGCAAGTTTAGATACTCCAGTTCCTTTTGCGGGAGCTTTAGAGAAAGATTTTTTACCTTTAGACCGATTTAAAACACAATTAATTCAACTTATTAAATATTAAATATGAAGTATTTACTTTCATTATTCTTAATAATAGGAATAATTACACCAAACTTTGCTCAAATTGAAGAGGACGAAGAAGAGGAAATGGATGAAGGAATTGCAGGAACAATCTTTTTTGGTTTGAACATTGGGGGGATTAAACCTAATAATAAACCTGCATTAATATATAATGGCTTTCAAACTGAATTTGGTATTCCTTTTTATTTTAACAATATCAATTTCCAACAAGAATTAGACAATTACTTTATTTACAATTACAGGTTAGTTTTCCCACAGGTTCAAACAGTTAGATATAGAACTACTTATAATGTTGGAGGGCACGCAGGTGTTCATCTAGATGAATCGATAGCAATTTATGCTGATATAAATATTACAAAAATTAAGGCTGAAGATGTATTTACTGTAGAAGTCGATAACCCAAATGATCCTTCTTTAACTGGAAATGCGCAATTGCAACAACTCCCTATTTTTGGCTCAGAAAGTAGAACAAATTTGAACTTAGGACTACAAGCTACATTCTACGAAGAGGGTCCTTTAAAATCGTATTTTAATTTATTTGGTAATGTAAATAATACAAGACTAGAAGAGAACTTTTTTGTAATAAACAACCAAAAATATCCAATAAGACATAATGCTCAAACAAACGGGATAGCAACTAACGGACAAGTTAATTTTACTGAAACAGCCCCTCCTGGTGGAATTGGATTTGGAGGTGGTGCTGGACTAGGTGCTAAGTATAAATTTAATGATAAATTTACGTTCGATTTAAATTATTATGCGACTTATACTAACACAAGAATGAATGCTGAATTTAAACCTTATGGTTTGAATCATGCTTTGATGCTTAGAATTCTCTGGGGGTAATTTTAAAAAGAAATCGCTAATATTACCCACAACAACAAAACGATAAGCGCACCAAACAAAAGTGCTTTTAGAATATTGATTTTGGTATTATAATCTTTAAATACGTTGGCCTTAAAATTATTAATTACATGAATAGAATCCTTTGGTGTTAATAATGCAACAAGCACCCATGTTATAATTGTAAAAAAAGTAACGAAAAGTAACTGAACAATAAAAGTGTTGAGGTTAAAAAACTTTATCACTTCGGCTTCAACTGCATTTCCTTTAAAGTAGACTTGATAGATTAAGGTATAAACCCCAGAACTTAACATTGCTGAAATTTGAGTCCAAGCATTTATTCTAAACCAAAACCATCTTAAAACAAAAACAGGAGCAACTCCAGCAGAAATACTAAAAAATACTTTTATTAAACTCTCTAAACTTGAGCTATAAAATGTAAAAAGTAAACTTGTACAACAAATAAAAAACATAGCTAATTTTGCTACCTTACTTTCTTGCTTCGCCTCTAATGTTTTATTAAAATAAGTCTTATATAAATCTATAGTTAAGAAGGAGCTACCCCAATTTAATAACCCATTAAAAGAAGTTACAAATACAGTGAAAAAACTCAATAAAATAAGAGGAGAAGCCCAACTACTTAGACTATTCTTAAAATAATATAATATTTTGACCTCGTTATCTATTTCAGATGAAAATTTAGTTTGATTTACTCCAAAATAAATAATAAAAACGATAATGATAGTAAATACTAATTGAAGGAGTACTGATAGAGAAGCTACTTTCCAATTGTCTTTCCTATTCTCTGTAGAAAAAAAACGTTGTGCTTCTATTCCACTTCCATCAAAAAGAGAAACACTAAAATTTTGTACAATCAAATAAATAATAAGGTGGGTTGTATTATTCGGAAAAACATTAGAAAATAATGGATTACTATTATTTAAAATTTGGTCATTTGTATAGTAAAGACTATTAAGAACAGCTAAAAACAAAACTAAAATAAAACAAACATTTATAAAGTCCATTTTAATATTTACCCCTATTTTATTTAGAAATACACTTCCTAATAATAGTAAGGCGAGAATAATAAAGCAGTGGTAATTTCCTAAACCTGTAAAGAAAATCAGAACCTTTAAAAAAGTTAGTAATTGAAAACTAATTAAAAAAGCTACAATTATCCAACCTACATAAATCGTTCTAAACAAATGTAAATACTTAGCTGATTTGCCTGTGAAGCGAAACAAAATAAATTGATTATCGGTTACAAAGTTTAGTTTAGACCACAAAGGGGCAAAAACAAAAGGAGCAAAACCGCTGATAAAAAAAATAGACCAATAAAGCCATAAACCGCTTATTCCTTGCGAGTGAATTACACCAGAATATAATAATGGTGTTGTAATAGAAAACTGAACAGCAAATAAAGAAAAACCATTACTCCACCACTTTTGCTTTGTAGTGTATATTTCTTGTTCTTTTTTATTAAACCAATAATACCCCAGCAAAAAGCTGAGGTAAATTATTGCTGTAATGAGGTAAGCCATATTTCCGTAAAGATATATTTTAAAAATTCAAGATTTATAATCCAAAATATTAATCAGATGAATATAGCTCTTTAATAGGAAAAAAACCTTGCGACTTGGTAAAGTTCATATTAAATTCGAAGTTCAGCATACTATCCGAAGGGTCAAGTAGATCAAAATTCAATTCATCTAACTTTTGACGATTTATTTTTACAGATAAAATAGTTTTATCTTCAAAATTTCCATTCATTTTATTTAACAGAGAGCCTTTAGAGTTTATGTAAACTATATTTAAAGGTAAAAGCTGAAATATATCTTTCGCAATTCTCAACGCACAACTACAAACATAATCTTGATAAATTTCGTTGAAGCGGGAAACTGCAATTTTTTCTTCTTTTATAACTGATCCATTTCTTTGTGTCTTTTTAATTGTATTGGGTATAACACCTTGATTATGAACAAAAAAATCTACAATTATAAAACCTTTAAAAAAATTAAAGGAAATATCGGAACCGTATTCATTTAAATCTTCAAATGGTTTAAAATAGTTAAGAGCATATCGAAATGAATTAACGTTCTTGTCTTTAACTCCTTTTGCTATTTCAATTACTTTTGTAAACTCCTCTTTTTGTAATAAATATGAATTATGTAACTTATCCTGTTCATCTAAATTTTCCTTAATCTTAGACTCTCGACTTAATTCTAGTTTTTTAATTGCTTCTTTAAGGTTGATAGCATTATGAAAGTCTTCTGCAGAAATCTTTAATAAAAAAGAAAAGACGCATAAAAACACCGAAAATATTATAATTAAATATTTTAAATTACCATCAAGAGACAAAGAGTATAATAAGCATATTATAAAACCTAGTAGTATAATTGAAGAATAAGTATCATTAGACATAAACTTAAATAACCAAGAGTACTTTCTAACAAAAAACTTACGCATAAAAATACTTTTAAGGCTAAGAGTAGAATTCTGTTTAGCAATTTCTATTTCTTTATCAACACTTTCATTTGTCTTATTAATAATATATGTTTTTATTTCGTCTGATGTTGAAATATATTCAGGCTCATTACTATTTAGCAGTTCATCCCAATTCATCTGCTCTATGTGATCTTTATGTACTGATTGGATTACAGCTATATAGTTATTATGCTTATTTACTTCTAACTTATTAGAAATAACAATCTGCTCTTTATCTATTACTTTTGAATCGTTATTTTCTACACAAACTTCTTCATTACTATTGTTATGTTTTCTCTGATTCAATC
>CALDTD010000041.1 GCA_937924345.1 uncultured Flavobacteriales bacterium
GAATTACAACTTGAATTTTCTGATCTAATTCAACGATTTCTTCTGGATGGTTAACACGTCCCCAAGATAAATCAGTAATGTGAATTAATCCATCAACTCCTCCAAGATCAACGAATACACCGTAAGAAGTAATGTTCTTAACTGTACCTTCGATTACTTGTCCTTGCTCAAGACCTTTCATGATTAATTTCTTCTGCTCTTCTAGTTCAGCTTCAATTAATGCTTTATGAGAAACAACAACATTTTTAAATTCGTTGTTGATTTTCACTACTTTGAATTCCATGTTTTTACCAACATACTGATCGTAATCTCTAATTGGCTTCACATCAATTTGAGAACCTGGTAAGAATGCTTCAATTCCAAACACATCTGCAATTAAACCACCTTTAGTTCTACACTTAACAAATCCTGTAATGATTTCTCCAGTTTCTAATACTTCGTTAACTCTAGTCCAAGCTGTTTGAACTCTAGCTGTTTTATGAGAAACTACTAATTGACCAGTTTTGTCTTCCATCGTTTCGATGTAAACCTCTACTGTATCTCCTACTGCTAATTCTGGGTTGTAACGGAATTCGTTCTTAGAAACGATACCTTCACTTTTGTACCCAATATTTACAACAACTTCTCTGTCTGTAATCTCGATAACTTTACCTTTGATTACTTCTTTTTCCTCAATTTGAGTTAAAGTTGCGTCGTACTTCTTACTTAATTCAGAACGTTCTTCTGCTGTGTAAATTTCAGCGTTTTCGTAAGCGCTCCAATCAAAATTTTCTGGTGTTGCAACAGGTGCTGCTGCTACTTCTTTGTTTTCTTCAGCCATTTGGCGTTAAAAATTTGTATCTCAATTACGGTAATAGTTTGAGAGAGATTTAAAATAGTTTATTTTGTTATACCGACAACAAATTCCGAATTTTCCGGACTGCAAAGGTAGTTTTTTTATTTTTACTTACTACCTTTATTTCTAACAATTTAAAAAAAATTATGAATCAAAATTTTAAACTCATTATCATCGTTATTACCCTTGTATCTATATTGGCTAATATTTTTCTCTTTTTTAACAAATTTGCAACGGGTAAAAAGTTAAAAAATATTGAAAGCAAATACATTTCATTAAAATGGGAAGCAAACAAAAAAGTACAGTATTATCTTGGGTCTATTAGTGTTGAATACTCTACAATTGAAACATTAATAAAGAATATTGAAAAAAGTGAAAAGATTTATGACACTAGTTCCTATGTTAAATCATTTAACAGAAATCTAAAATCTTTAGTAAAAAATACTCGTTTGGGGAGAATTAACAACTTAATAATCTTTGATGAAATTAAAAATAGATCTATTACTACTAACCTTTATATTGACTACTATAGCAAGACTTCGAAGTTAAGATCTAAATTAGTAAATTATGTTTTTAAATTTAAAAATGTGGTTTTTGACCCTACTCAAAAAGATACAAATTTGATAAAAAATCTTAAAGTTCACTTACAAAACCTTAAAAATTCTATCGGAAGTCTTCATTCTTCTATTAGTCCATACACTTTAAGTCAAGATATTTTTTTAAAAAAGTATCAAGACAAAATTACAGAAAATCATATATTTCTTACCCCCTATTAACAAGCTAGTCTAATATTCCCTTAAAAAAGTTACTAATAGGTTTTCCAATTAAATAAGTTTCAATCAAGATATCAGCTAAATCTTCTCTTAAAATAGTTTCTGGTGGTAATTCGGTAAAGTAGTACCAGCTTTTATTAAACAATAATTGTTGCTTTTCTGCTTTAGCTTTTAACTCTTTAGGTAAACGCTTCGCCTTTTCACCTTTGATCTCACCGTAAGTTTCAACAAACTTTTTATCGTTTACTAATTTTTCAAAACCTTTTAAATCTTTTGCTATTATCTCTCTAACTTTTGTTACTTGAGCAGTTGCTAACTGATAAACTCCGCCATAAATCCTCACATGTTCAGGTGTAAATTCAAAATATAAGCCTGGAGTAGTTTTATCTTTTCTTCCATTGGGAGAAATAATTGCAGAACGATTTATTTTATAAGGAGATTTATCTTTTGCAAAGCGAATATCTCTATTAATTCTAAAAATGGCATCTTTTGCTTCTATATTAATAAAGCTATCTATTTCGTTCATTTTTACAATTAAATCCTGAACAAATATTTTAAAAGGTTCTCTTACTATTGTTGCATAGCGCTCTCTATTTTCGTCGAACCAATCCTTATGATTATTACTTGCTAATTCTTTAAAAAACTCAATAAAATCTTCTGAGAAGTACTGCATATTATATATTGTTATTTTCTAATTCATCAATACCAAAGACAACATTTCCTTTTACCATTTCTTGAGCCATCCCTTTGGGAAATTCAATTTCCATCAATCGAATAATCTCTTCGCAAACTGCTCGTTCTACACGTTTCTTTTTTTTTGCCTTAGAAAGCATAACTTCAGATATTAGCCCAACTAAATCTCCTTTATGCGCTTTTATTACCTCCTCAGGGTTAGTCACATCTATATCAATTGTAATTCGCATCATAATCTATATCTTTTAATTATTTTTTAAAGACCTATTGAAAACTTTTTTTATTTAATTTTCACTCTTCAAAATCTTTCATTTCTTTATCCTGTGATAAAATGAAAACTAGCAACAATATTACAATTTCATTTAAAACAGAAGAAACCTTGATATTAATACTTATTCACATTTAAACAAAAAAATCCTGTTACAAAATTGCAACAGGATTTATGAAAATCTATTTCAAAAAAATGATTATCCAGCTAAAACAATTACATTATTGTTTAACACTTCCACTACTCCACCTTTAACATCAAAAGTTTGTTCTCCTTTTTCTGTCGTAATTACAACCTCACCTTTTTGTAATGTTGTAATAAATGGTGCGTGATCATTCAAAATTCCAATTAAACCAGATGTTCCAGGTACAACTACACTTTCTGCAGTTCCTTTAAACAAGTTTTCGTCGGGTGTAATTATTTCAACATTCATAATCTAAACCTTATTTAGTTTCTGCTAACATTTTCTCTCCAGCTTCAATCGCTTCTTCGATTGTTCCCTTTAAGTTAAATGCCGATTCTGGATACTGATCTACCTCTCCATTCAAAATCATTTTAAATCCTTTAATAGTATCTTCTATAGGAACTAAAACACCGGCTAAACCTGTAAACTGTTCTGCCACGTGGAAAGGTTGAGATAAGAAACGTTGAATTCTTCTTGCTC
>CALDTD010000042.1 GCA_937924345.1 uncultured Flavobacteriales bacterium
ACACCTAAACAAATGTCTTTTGTATTTAAGGAATACGTTTAAACATTCTCCTCAAATTTAAATATTTCTAAGGCTTTTTCAAATTTGCTTCCTTGATTAATTTTATTATAAGTTGTTCAACTTTTCTTGTGTCTACTGTTATATACTAACACCAAGTGTTGTGATAAAATAAAGTTGTAACACCTCGACCTAATGAGATATGAGGAGTTTGCAATGCCACTATTGTAATAAAAAATATATTTAAAAAAATCAAATGGATTAATATATAATAATTGGAGGTATACAAATGTCAAGTGTAGCACAACGAGCTGAATTACAATCTCAAATCTGGAAAATAGCCAATGATGTCCGTGGATCTGTAGATGGATGGGATTTTAAACAATATGTTTTAGGAACTCTTTTTTATCGTTTTATTAGTGAGAACTTTTCTAGCTATATTGAAGCGGGTGACGATAGCGTCAATTATGCAGAACTTTCTGATGATATTATAACTATAGAAATTAAAGATGATGCAATTAAAACAAAAGGTTATTTCATATATCCTAGTCAGTTATTTGCTAATATTTCGAAAACTGCAAATACAAATGAAAGTTTGAATACAGATTTAGCTGCTATATATTCTGCTATTGAAAGTTCAGCAAATGGTTATCCATCTGAATTGGATATTAAAGGACTATTCGCTGATTTTGACACTACAAGCAATAGATTAGGAAATACTGTAAAGGATAAAAACAGTCGTTTAGCTGCTGTAATTAAAGGCGTTGAAGGGCTTAATTTTGGTGAGTTTGAAGATAATCACATTGACCTTTTTGGTGATGCCTATGAATTTTTAATCTCTAATTATGCTGCCAATGCAGGTAAATCTGGAGGTGAGTTTTTTACACCTCAGAGTGTGTCTAAACTTATTGCTCAATTAGCAATACACAATCAAACAACAATTAATAAAATTTATGACCCTGCAGCTGGTTCAGGTTCACTTTTATTACAAGCAAAAAAACAGTTTGATGCTCATATTATCGAAGATGGCTTTTATGGACAGGAGATTAACCATACAACGTATAACCTTGCCCGTATGAATATGTTTTTACACAATATAAACTACGATAAGTTTAATATTGCTTTAGGAAATACTCTTTTAGACCCTTACTTTGGTGATGAAAAACCTTTTGATGCCATTGTATCTAATCCACCTTATTCCATAAATTGGATTGGTAGTGATGACCCAACTCTTATTAATGATGATCGTTTTGCCCCTGCAGGAGTATTAGCGCCAAAGTCCAAAGCTGATTTTGCCTTTGTACTTCATGCCCTTAGTTATCTTTCAAGCAAAGGTCGTGCTGCTATAGTGTGTTTCCCTGGTATTTTTTATCGTGGTGGTGCAGAACAAAAAATTAGAAAGTATCTGATTGATAATAACTTTGTTGAAACTGTTATTTCATTAGCACCTAACCTTTTTTACGGGACTTCAATAGCTGTTAATATCTTGGTTCTTTCTAAGCATAAAAGCGATAATAAAACTCAATTTATTGATGCAAGTGGAGTAGATTTTTATAAAAAACAAACTAATAATAACATACTTACCGATGAACATATAGATGAAATTATGGAAATGTTTGACAGCAAGGAAGATATTGACCATGTTGCAAACTCTGTTGATTATGATGCAATAGTTCAAAATGATTATAGCCTATCTGTAAGTTCTTATGTGGAAGCAAAAGATATAAGGGAAGTAGTTGATATAAAAGAGCTGAATGCAGAAATAATAACTACTGTAGCAAAGATAGATAGGCTTCGTGCCGAAATTGATGACATTATTGAGGTGATTGAATCATGATTAAGCAGAATTTTATGAAGAATTTGCTTGATGGGGTTGAGGTTGAGTGGAAGACGTTGGGTGAAGTAGGTGAGTTAGTTCGCGGTAATGGATTACCAAAATCAGATTTTACAGAAATTGGAGTTCCGGCAATTCATTACGGTCAGATTTACACTTATTACAGCACATTTACGACAGAAACAAAATCTTTCGTTTCGTATGAGACGGCTAAAAAATTAAAAAAAGTTGATACTGGTGATGTTGTTATAACAAATACGAGTGAAAACTTAGAAGATGTTGGCAAAGCCGTTGTTTATCTTGGTAAAGTGCAAGCTGTCACTGGTGGACACGCAACAATTCTTAAACCATCAAATGAGATTTTAGGCAAGTACTTTGCATATTTTACACAAACAGAAATGTTTGCAAGTCAGAAAAGGAAATATGCAAAAGGGACAAAGGTTATAGATGTTTCAGCTACTGATATGTCAAAAATAAGAATTCCCATCCCACATCTAAAAGTACAAGCCGAAATTGTCCGTATCTTAGATACGTTCGCAGAGCTTACATCAGAGCTTACAGCAGAGCTTACAGCAGAACTTACAGATCGCAAAAAGCAATATACTTATTACCGTGATAAGTTGTTGACTTTTGGAGAGGGTGAAGTTGAATGGAAGGCGTTGGGGGAGGTTTGCGATTATGTTGACTATAGGGGAAAAACCCCTAAAAAAACTTCAAATGGAATATTCTTGGTAACTGCAAAAAACATCAGGATGGGATATATAGATTATCAATCGTCGCAAGAGTTTATCTCTGAAGATGATTATGATTTAGTTATGCGACGTGGGTTGCCGGAAATAGGTGATGTACTTATAACTACAGAAGCCCCTTGTGGATTTGTAGCTCAAGTTGACCAAAACAATATTGCTTTAGCACAAAGGGTTATAAAATACAGAAGTAAAGATGAACACTTTAATAACTCTTTTTTAAAGCATTACTTAATGGGTGGTGAATTTCAAAAAAAACTACATGAAGCAGCTACTGGGTCTACTGTAAAAGGAATAAAAGGGAGTAAGCTTCACAAATTAACTATTCCCATCCCATCCCTTGCTGAACAAAATCGTATAGTATCTATTTTAGACAAATTAGACATCTTAACCACTTCAATCACTGAGGGTTTGCCTCGTGAAATAGAGCTGCGTCAAAAACAATATGAATATTATCGTAATATGCTTCTTAGCTTTCCAAAAGAGGAGGTGTAAAAATGACAGATTTTAAACCCATTGCAGAAACAAATAACTTTATAGTTTTAGATAAATATACCAAGATAGACCAACAAGGAGTTGGCTATCAAACAGAAGCCGATTTAGAACGAGAACTTATTCAAGATTTAGTAAATCAAGGCTATGAACATCTACCAAGTTTAACTACTCCTGAAAAAATGCTTGCCAATGCTAGGGTACAGTTGCAAACTCTCAACAATGTTGAGTTTTCAGAAGCTGAATGGATTAGATTTCGTGAACAGTTTTTAGATAAACCTAGTGATAACCCTATTGATAAAACTCGTAAAATTCATAATGATTATATTTATGACTTTGTCTTTGATGATGGGCATATTCAAAACATTTACCTAGTAGATAAAAAGAATATTATCAACAATAAAGTGCAGGTAATTTCACAATTTGAACAAAAAGGAACCCAATCTAATAGATATGATGTTACAATTTTAGTAAATGGCTTACCTTTGGTACAAGTGGAGCTTAAAAAGCGTGGGATTGCTATTCGTGAAGCCTTTAATCAGGTTCATCGATATAGTAAAGAGAGTTTTAATTCAGAAAACTCTCTGTTTAAATATTTACAGATTTTCGTGATTTCTAATGGTACCGATAGCCGATATTTTGCTAATACTACTAAACGTGATAAGAACAGTTTTGATTTTACTATGAATTGGGCAAAATCGGATAATACCTTGATTAAAGATTTAAAAGATTTCACTGCTACATTTTTTCAGAAAATCACTTTACTTAATGTACTACTGAAATATTCAGTTTTTGATGTGAGTGATACTTTACTTGTTATGCGTCCTTATCAGATTGCTGCAACTGAAAGAATTTTGTGGAAGATCAAAAGTACATACCAAGCTAAAAAATGGAGAACCATAGAAAGTGGAGGATATATTTGGCATACAACAGGTTCGGGGAAAACTCTTACTAGTTTTAAAGCAGCTCGTTTGGCTACTGAACTGGATTTTATTGATAAAGTATTTTTTGTTGTAGATAGGAAAGACCTAGATTATCAGACTATGAAAGAGTATCAGCGTTTTTCTCCTGATAGTGTTAATGGTTCAGAAAATACCGCAGGGTTAAAGCGTAATATTGAAAAAGATGATAATAAAATTATTGTTACTACTATTCAAAAACTGAATAACCTTATAAAAGGCGAAACAGAATTACCTATATATAATAAGCAAGTGGTATTTATTTTTGATGAAGCTCACCGTTCACAATTTGGTGAAGCTCAAAAAAATATTAAAAAAAAGTTTAAGAAGTTCTATCAATTTGGATTTACAGGTACTCCTATTTTTCCGGAAAATGCTTTAGGTTCTGAAATTACTGCTACTGTCTTTGGTCTAGAGTTACACTCTTATGTAATTACTGATGCAATTAGAGATGAAAAAGTATTAAAGTTCAAAGTAGATTATAATGATGTACGTCCCAAGTTCAAAACTATTGAAACAGAACAGAACGAGAAAGAACTATCAGCAGCAGAAAATAAAGAAGCTTTACTACATCCTGAACGGATTAAAGAAATTTCTCAATATATTCTTAATAATTTTAAAGTAAAAACACATCGTTTAAATGCTAATGGAAAAGGATTTAATGCTATGTTTGCCGTGAGTAGTGTTGACGCAGCTAAACTCTACTATGAATCATTAAATAAATTACAAAAAGGAAGCGATAAACCTCTTAAGATTGCTACAATATTCTCCTTTACTGCTAATGAAGAGCAGTGTGCTATAGGTGAAATTCTTGATGAAACTTTTGAACCTTCAGCAATGGACAGTAGTGCAAAAGAGTTTTTAAGTTTAGCAATTAAAGACTATAATGCCATGTTTAAAACTAATTATGGAGTAGAAAGTAATGAATTTCAAAATTATTATCGTGACCTTGCTAAACGAGTAAAAAACAAAGAGATTGATTTATTGATTGTTGTAGGAATGTTTTTAACAGGTTTTGATGCTCCTACATTAAA
>CALDTD010000043.1 GCA_937924345.1 uncultured Flavobacteriales bacterium
TAGGCAAAAACTCTTGCCATACCACAATTAGAAATAAAATCTGGAATTACGCTAATATTATTATCTGTATAGTCTGCAATTTCACCAAAAAATATTTCAGGGTCAGCAAAAGGAACATTAGCCCCAGCTGCGATAACCTCAATACCTGTAGCAATCATTTGATCAACCTGATCCCTTGTGATTAAACGAGAAGCAGCACACGGCAAAAATATTTCTGCATCCAAACTCCATATTTTAGCATTTACCTCTTCAAAAGATAACATATTATCTGCATGTAATTTGTTACCATCTTTGTTTAGAAACAATTCTTTAATTTCCTCAAAAGAAAAACCTTCTTCTTTAATTAATCCTCCTGCAATATCAATAATACCGACTACTTTTGCTCCTTCTTGAGCTAGGTAATAAGCACCAGCTGAACCAACATTTCCCCAGCCTTGAACAATAACACGTTTTCCTTTTAAATTTCCTCCGTAGATATCATAATAATGTTTAACAGATTCGGCTACACCAAACCCAGTAATCATATCTGCTACTACGTATTTATTTTCAACTTTAGGACTATAATTTTTGTCTTCAATTACTTTTAGAACTCCTTGCCTAAGTTGACCAATTCTATTTATTTTTT
Organism: uncultured Flavobacteriales bacterium; assembly: GCA_937924345.1. Classification (GTDB taxonomy): domain Bacteria; phylum Bacteroidota; class Bacteroidia; order Flavobacteriales_D; family Parvicellaceae; genus S010-51. The sequence continues at coordinate 626 of CALDTD010000043.1, forward strand.
GTGCTTCTCTTGGTTGAAAATGCCCATTAAAAACACCTTCTTGTGGATGCCAAACTCCGCAATCCTCGGTTATAGGAATTACTTCATGAATTTCATCTACATTCAAGTCTCCACCTGTACCATAATAGAACTTTAGCAAAGGAGTTACAGCTTTATACCACCGTTTTAAAACTCCTTTCTTTCTAGGATCGTTAGGATCAAAATTAATCCCAGATTTAGCTCCCCCAATTGCTGGACCTGAGACAGTAAACTTTACTTCCATTGTCTTTGCAAGCGATTCTACTTCTCGCTTGTCTAGTCCAACACGCATACGTGTACCACCACCAGCTGCACCTCCTCTTAATGAGTTAATCACAACCCAACCAACTGCCTCTGTTTCAGGATCTTTCCATTCAAAAACAATTTCTGGTTGTTTATTTTCAAACTTTTCTAATAAATCTATCATTCTTATTTTTAAAAATAAATGCGCTGCATTATCAACGCGCAAAAATAATCTTTTTTAGGGATTTACCGAATGAACGCGATATTAATATTTATACTGGTATATTTTGCTACTGATTTAGCATTGAAAGTTTTATAATCAACGCTTCAAAAGTAGTTTTAATTATAGTCGCTACACCCTTAGCTTTTTCAAAATCATAAGTTAGTTCATCGGCTTTCATGTACAGTGATTTTATCATTTCCAATTGCAAGGCATGTACATTATTGTTAGGCTGACCAAAATAACGAGTTAAATGCCCTCCTTTAAATGGCGTATTGTGATTAACCTGATATTTACCCAATGAAAGCGCAGCAATTGCTGTATCTATAAGTGAGCTCTGAGCCGTCTTTAAATCATTATTTCCCAATATCATTTCTGGGAATTTTTCTTTTCTAATAGTTGGAACAAAACTTCTGATAGAATGTGCATCCCAAAATAAAACGTTGGTAAATTCGCACTGCAATTCTTTAATTACAGCTTCTATCTTGGTATAATATGGCCAATAATATTTTTCTAATCTCCTTTCAACCTCAACTTGATTGGGTTCAAACTTACTTTCTTCATAAATATTTTGACCAAAAAAATCTGTAACAGGAGTAAGTGCTGTAATTATTCTACCATCGTTATATAATGGTTTACTTTCTGGATCTCTATTTAAATCGATAACCCAACGACTATACTTTGCATGAATAATTGTAATTCCTAACTCAGAAGCAAATTGATATAAGTCTTGTAAAAACCAATCAGTATCATCTGGTTGCTGAATTAACTCTTGATTATAATGAGATTTAATTTCTAATGGGAAATCTACTCCACAGTGGGGAATACTTAAAACAAAAGGAATCTTTTTTCCTTTTGGTTCAATTACAACATAAGGATGATCCATTTATATTAATCTAAATCTAATAAGTACTCAACTGCAGAAGGCTCGTCTTTTGTAATATTTAAAACTGTGTGTAATTGTGAAATTTCAATCATTTTTTTTACGGATGGTTGCAAATCGCAAATAATAAAAGAACCTTCCGATGCATTAACTAACCTATTCCCAACTAACAAAGCACTTAACCCTGATGAATCGCAGTACTTTGTTTTAGTTAAATTTACGATTACATTCTTAAATTCTGACTGACCAAGACTAACTAAACTTGCTTTTAATTCTGGCGCTACCTGAGAATCTAACTTTTCTACATTAGATTCTATAATTACAAAATTGTCGTGTTTTTTTATCTCAAAGTTCATCGCTTACATATTGTAGTTGTCCGAAGATAAACATTTTTTTTTAGCTATTCAATTTAGCAATTTTGAGACCTAGTATTTTAAACCACTTGTAATCAACTTGTGTTACTAATAAAACTATGTGAAAAAGCATCACATTCCTAGATCAAAAAGCAAAATTATTTGAAGTACATTTGAGTATAAAATTCATTATAATGCAACTTTCTACCATCGATTGGATTATCGTTATCACCTTTTTTATCGTTTCTATTTTAATAGGAATTATAACCAGTAAAAAAGCTGCTTCTAGCGCAGACGATTTTTTCCTTTCGGGAAGAAAAATGCCCTGGTGGCTATTAGGAGTTTCTATGGTAGCTACCACATTTGCAGCTGATACACCAGGATTAGTTACCGACATTATTCGTTCACCAAAAGGTGGTGTTTTTGGAAATTGGGTTTGGTGGTCAATGTTACTTACTGGTATGTTAACCGTTTTCTTTTATGCTAAATTATGGAGAAAATCGGGGGTAACTACAGATTTAGAATTTTATGAATTACGCTACAAAGGGAAATCAGCTGCTTACCTTAGAGGTTTCCGAGCAATTTATTTGGGTGTAATTTTTAATGTAATTACAATGGCAGGAGTATGTTTAGCAGGCAATAAAATTGGGTTTGTCCTTTTTGGACTTGAACCTTATCAAACATTGTTAATCGCGGGAGTAGTTACGGTAATCTACTCTTCGTTGGGAGGGTTAAAAAGTGTATTA
>CALDTD010000044.1 GCA_937924345.1 uncultured Flavobacteriales bacterium
AAGTGGAAGTGCTGATTTAACACCAAAAGCAATAGAAATATTAGGAAAAATTGCCAAAATTGTAGAATCAAGACCCGATTTTGAAGTTATGGTCGAAGGATATACAGATAACGACCCAATAAGTACATCTTGTATTAAAGATAATTGGGATTTAAGTGTAAAAAGATCAACTTCTGTTGTTAGAGTTTTACAAGATGATTATAAAATAGATCCTAACCGCCTTATTGCAGCTGGAAGAGGGCAATACAACGCACTTGCTAGTAATGACACTGATGAAGGAAAATCGACTAATAGAAGAACTAGAATAATTATCTTACCAAAACTTAATCAGTTTTATGATTTATTAAATCCTAATATGGCTAAAAAATTAGATTAATAGGAAACTAAAAATTATACTTCAATAATACAAAAAAGCTTCTCTTTAAGAGGAGCTTTTTTTTGGGTCTAATTTTTACTGTTAAAAAGAAATGAAGAAAGAGATAATTTAATCTATAGATTTCACTTCAATAAAAACAACTTAAAAATTAGATTCTAATCGATATACAATTAAACAATAAATTAACTAAAGATTAGTTAATGATTCTATTCGTATATCTATTTTTGTTTCATGAAAATTATTTCACTATCAACTGTATTAATTTTAATTCTATCGGCTCACGGGCAAAGTTTTGAAATAGGCACATGGAAAGAATACCTGCCTTATCGAAAAATATTAAAAGTAGTTCATTCTGAAAACAAAATTTATGCAGCTACTCCATATGCTGTTTATACGGTAGATGATGAAGAAAACAGCATAAACCGTCTAACAAAAATTAATGCACTATCTGATTTTTTAATTAGCACAATGGGCAAAAACGAAAATGAAGGAACTGTAATTATTGGTTATGAATCTGGGAATGTAGATTTAATAAAAAATGATGAAATAACAAACCTTTCAGGAATTTTCACTAGTAATATTATTGGAGATAAACGCATTTATAATATTCACTCAGAAGGCGATCTAACATATTTAGCTTGCGGTTTTGGGATTGTGGTTATTGATGTAAAAAGGCAAGAAGTAAAGGATACCTATATTATTGGAGCTGGTGGTAGCCAGGTTAAAATTAATGACATTACTACAAGTAACGACTCTCTATTTGCAGCCACTGATCAAGGTGTTTATAAAGCTAGTTTAACTACTGTTTTTCTTTCTGATCCTAGTAGTTGGGAAATAGATAATAAAATTGATCCGTTAACATACGATTTAATTACTTTTTTTAATGATGGATTACTCTTAAATGCAAAATATTCGGGTTATTTATCTGATACTGTATATCAATTTAAAAACAATACTTTTAGTCAAGTCACTTCATTAACCAATAACGATTACTTTGATTTTCAAGAAAATAACAACAAACTATTAATTTCCACACAAAGAGGAGTAATTGAGCTAGATGAGAACTTACAACAAACAGAATTCCTATTCTCTTATGCAGATGTAGGAATTGTAAACCCTAATTCCTGCATTTGGGATGATGGTGCTTATTGGGTAGCAGATAAAGACAATGGCTTAAAAAAGGTAATCAATAACTTTAACTTCGAAGATTACCTCTTACAAGGTCCTTTTTCTAATGATGTTTTTCACTTAGTGACAAATAAAAATGACTTGTGGGTTTCCTCTGGAAGAACAGAAGGCTCTGCTTGGAACAATACTTTTAACAACAATGGAATTTACCATTACGACTCTGAAAATTGGAAAATGTTTAATGGATTAACTACTCCAGAACTAAAGGAAGTTGACACTATTTTTGACTTTGTTCACATAGCTATAGATCCTAAAGACGATAATCACATTATGGGAAGTTCGTTTAAAGGTGGTGTGGTTGAAATTAAAGATGGTGAATATGTAACAAGACACACATGGTACAATTCATCACTCCAACGACGATTAAACGACCAAACTAAGACTTGTGCTTCTGGTTGTGCTTTTGATAGCGATGGAAATTTTTGGGTTGGAAATGCTTTTGTAAATGAACCTTTATCTGTTTATACACCAGAAGGAACATGGAAATCATTTATTTGCGCTGCACAAATGAAAGATGCTATTGTTACTGAACTATTCATCGATAAAACCAATGGATATATATGGATGGGTGCAAAAGGTGGTGGAATAATGGTTTACGATTATAACAACACTCCTTTAGACGAAACAGACGATCAATTTAAAACATTAACAACTGTAGAAGGAAGTGGAAATCTACCATCAGACATCACAAATACAATTGCAGAAGATAAGAATGGTGCTATATGGCTTGGGACAGAAAATGGACCTGTTGTAATCTTCAACCCAAGGAATATTTTCGAAGGTGGAAATTATGATGCTCAAGAAGTATTGATAGAATCTGATGGAATTTTAGAAGTTTTATTGGGATCTGAAGACATAAACGAAATAGTAATAGATGGTGCGAATAGAAAGTGGTTTGCTACTGAAGGTGGAGGATTATTCCTAATCTCTGCAGATGGAACAGAGATGATTCATTCGTTTACAACCGAGAATAGTCCTCTTTTTTCTAACTCGGTAGGTGCTCTGGCGATAAATCCAATAACTGGAGAAGTGTATGTTGGAACAGACCAAGGTATAATGGGGTATAAAGGTGAAGCTACTGAACCTAATACTACATTTAAAGATGTTTATGCTTACCCTAATCCTGTTAGGCCAAATTATAATGGGAAAATTGCGATAAGAGGTTTAACGGAAAATGCAGATGTAAAAATCACTGATGCTAGCGGGAATTTAGTTGCTTCAACAACTTCTTTAGGTGGGCAAGCTGTATGGGATGGAAAAACACTTTCAGGAGAACGCGTGGCAACTGGTGTCTATTATATCTTTTTAGTCACCCAAGATGGTTCTGACAAAATTGCAACCAAGTTGCTTTTTGTGAATTAAAAAGTTTAATCTCCAGCAGGAAATAAAGCGAGTAAAATTTCCAAACACCGAATATAAAAGCAACAAACACAAAATTTAAAACTAACATAACCCACTGTGAAACAGATTTTAATTTAATGGTATAATATTTCCTTGCAAGAATAAGTATAATAAAAATAACATCATGAAAATTAAAAC
>CALDTD010000045.1 GCA_937924345.1 uncultured Flavobacteriales bacterium
CTTGTCATTATATAGACCTTTGTACTTATTTTGCAGGAAGTAAAGTGATATCTGTATGTATGAATGCAATGGGAACTAATCCCGAAGAAAATACGGACAATGCAAGTATTCTTTTGAAATATGAAAACGGAACCAATGCCGTGATTAATTATTTTGCTAATGGTAGTAAAGGATATTCTAAAGAACGTGTCGAGGTATATTCTCAGGAACGTACGTTGATTATGGATAATTGGAGAAAATTAAAAGCTTACGGGTTTAAAGGAGGGAGAAACGCCTCTTCTAAACAAGATAAAGGGCATTGCAACCAGTTTAAAGAGCTTATAGAACAACAGCAAAAAGGAGGAAGTCCAATTATTCCTTTTAATGAAATAGTAAATACCACAAAAGCTTCTTTTGCAGCTATAGAATCTCTTAAGCAAGGTAAATGGATCGAGGTAAACTAAAATTACTAATTCATACTGTTAAGCATCTTAGATATAAGCAGCTATATTATCAGTTATATTATTTGATTCGTAATAAGTTTTTTAAAAAAGAATACTTAAAGACGTTAAATAAAGAAATCCAGCCATTAGATTGGAAAGATTCAATTTTATACCAGAAAAGCTTTAATCGACCAGGAAGTTTTACTTTTCTCAATATAGAACATCAATTTAATAATGAAATAAATTGGAATTTCCCTGATTATGGTAAACTTTGGACATATAATCTGAATTATTTCGACTTTCTTAATCAGGAAAACATGAATAAGGAAGATGGTTTACAGTTGATTAAAGACTACCTAAATACTAATGATAGCCTCATAGATGGGAAAGAGCCTTATCCAATTTCGCTAAGAGGAATTAATTGGGTTAAATTTTTATCCAAAAATAATGTTATTGATCCGGATATTAACCAGATCTTGTTTAATCATTATCAGGTTTTATCCCATAATTTAGAATATCATATACTGGCGAATCATTTATTAGAAAATGGCTTTTCGTTAGTGTTTGGTGCATATTATTTTAGGGATGAGGAGCTTTATTCTCTTGGGAAAAGAATTTTAATAGAAGAGCTTACAGAGCAAATCTTAATTGATGGAGGACATTTTGAGCTTTCCCCGATGTATCATCAAATTTTGTTATTTCGTTTATTGGATTGCATCAATCTTGCGAATAGAAATTCGTGGAAAAAAGATGAATTATTAGATTTCATGAAAGAGAAAGCAATTGCAATGCTTTCGTGGTTACAAACAGTAACCTATAAAAACGGGAATATTCCGATGGTTAATGATAGCACCTATGATATCGCACCTTTATCTCATCAGTTATTTAAGTACGGTACAGAATTAGAATTACAATGGGAAGAAACTGTTCTTTCGGATTCTGGTTATAGAAAGTTTTCAGCAAAGAATTATGAACTTTTTGTTGATGTAGGTAACATTGGCCCAAAGTATCAACCAGGGCATGCACATTCCGATACATTTAATTTTGAGTTATACGTAAAAGAGAATCCTATTATTGTGGATACGGGAATTTCTACTTATGAAAAAAATGAGTTGAGACTCCAAGAGCGTAGGACAAGTAGTCATAATACTGTAAAAATTGGAAATCAAGAGCAAACTGAAGTTTGGGATGGATTTAGAGTTGCACAAAGAGCTAGAATTGTTGATCTTAAAGAAAATGTAAATCAAACGGAAGCAACACATGATGGTTACAAAAAAAACGGTCTTTTACATACAAGAAAATTCTCTGTGGAAGAATCTTCTATCGTAGTAGAAGATTTTATTTCTAAGGAATCAGAAAAAGAGCAAATAGCCTTTTTTCATTTTCATCCTAGTATAAAAAATATTAGAATTTCTAATAATGAAGTGTTTCTGTCAAATAAAGATATTGAGATAAAAGTGGAATTTGGTATGGGAATACTAATGATTGAAGAGGAAGATTATTTCTATGCCTTAGGATTTAATAAGAAAGAGAAATCAAAAAAAATCAAAGTATATTTTAAAACATCTTTGTTAACTAAAATAAACTTATAACAAAAAATGAAACTACTTTTTATAACGGATAATTTTCCTCCAGAAGTTAATGCTCCCGCAACTAGAACATATGAACATTGTAAAGAATGGGTTAAGAAAGGAGTTGATGTAACAGTCATTACATGTGCTCCAAATTTTCCGAAAGGAAAAGTTTTTGAAGGTTATAAAAATAAGTTATTTCAAAAAGAAACTGTGGATGGTATAAAGGTAATCCGCGTTTGGACGTACATAAGTGCTAATAAAGGTTTTATAAAACGAATTTTGGATTATGTAAGTTTTATGGTTACCTCGTTTATTGCAGGACTCTTCATAAAAACAGATCTTATTGTAGCAACATCTCCACAATTTTTTACTGCTATTTCTGGACGATGGCTAGGATTTTGGAAGAGAAAGAAATGGATCATGGAGGTTAGAGATTTATGGCCAGAGTCTATCAAAGCCGTTGGAGCCATGGAAGAAAAAAAGATTTTTAAGTTTTTTGAATTCCTAGAAAAAAGAATGTATCAAACCGCTTCAAAAATTGTCGTAGTTACGGATTCATTCAAAAAAGTTATCATTCATAAATATGGTATTGATGAATCTAAGTTTAGTGTAGTTAAAAATGGAGTAAACACGTCATTATTTGTTCCAAGAGATAAGGATACAGACCTCATTAAAAGTTTAGGGCTAGAAAACAAAGTTATTATTGGATATATAGGGACTCATGGAATGGCACATGCGCTTGATTTTATTCTTAAATGTGCTGCTAAAGTCCAAGATGAACAAATTCATTTTTTGTTCTTAGGTGATGGAGCAAAAAAAGAAGAATTACTCCAGCTTAAAGAAAACCTCGGATTAACAAATGTTACCATGCTACCATCTGTAAAGAAAAAAGAGGTAGTTAATTATATTTCAATAATAGATATAGCACTGGTAAATCTTAAGAAGTCAGATACTTTTAAACACGTAATTCCATCTAAAATTTTTGAATTGTGCGGAATGCATAAGCCAATTTTGTTGGGTGTTGAAGGAGAGGCTAAAAAACTTATTGAAGATTATAGGGTAGGAGAGACATTCGAACCAGAAAATGAAATAGAATTTTTGGATGGTGTGGATAAAATTTTAAACAATAAAGATACTTATATAAAAGGCTATACATCTGTGGTTAAAGATTTCGATAGGGTCAACCTGGCTGATAAAATGATAACTTTTATTCTTAGATAACTTTTACTATTAGGTTGATATTATTCTAAAATACAATTTAGAACCTTTAAATTTGTACTTTTGAAAAAAATAGAGAAGTGTTGCCTATATATTATCCACTACTTTTTTTTATCGGGGCCTATGCTCTTACGTATTTTACAATACCAAAAATTATTGGTTTGGTAGAGTACAAAAATCTTATGGATAACCCTAACATAAGAAGTTCTCATGTTAAAAGAACTCCTACTTTAGGTGGTGTTTCTTTTTTTTATACACTTATTTTTGCATTGTTTTTTCTACATAATTGGGATAAATTTGATGAAGCTATCTATTTTATACCTGGTTTAACAATCTTATTTATAGTTGGATTAAAGGATGATTTATTGGTACTTTCGCCATATACCAAATTAGCCGCACAATTTGCTGCAATTATTTTCATTTTAAGTAATGAAAGCTTTAGAATAACATCATTAAATGGATTTTTGGGAATATATGAAATACCTATATATGTATATTATATGGTTGGAGGATTTATGATGCTAACCATTATAAATGCGTACAATTTGATTGATGGTATTGATGGACTAGCGTCTATTGTTGGAATTGTTATTTTAATGATTTATACTACTATTTTTTATTTAACAGAAGAATATTTTTATGTTCTTATTTGTTTGGCTTTAAATGGTTCTTTAATCGCTTTTCTAAGTTATAACTTATCTTCCGACAAAAAGATTTTTATGGGAGATACTGGTTCTTTAATTGTTGGTTTTATTATCAGTATATTAACGCTGAAGTTTTTGGCATTATCTCCAGAATCATATAACAATTTACCATTCCTTTTAGAAAATATACCTTTGATAGCTATCAGCATATTGATCGTGCCGTTATTTGATACCGCAAGAGTATTTACAATAAGAGTAGCTAACAAAAAAAGTCCATTTTCACCAGACAGGAACCATACACATCATATATTGTTAGATACGTTTAAATTATCGCATAAACAAGCAAGTTTTATCATTGGTGGTTTTAACCTGATTTTTGTAGTATTAATGATAATTTTAGGTAGTACTTCATATAATTTTTATTTGGTGCTGTTTCTTATAACTTTTGTTGTTGTTATGGCATATCTTTTTTATAGGTTTGACTATAGTTTTACTAATATTAAAAGGAAAATTTTGTTCAAAAGAAAAGTAAGTAAATTGAAGGGTGGTATGAAAAAGAAAAATTAACAAATCGGATAAAAACTCTTTACAAAGAACAAAGTACTCGAGAAACAATTCATCACTACATAGTAAATATTCATTTAAAAGAAATCTATAACATATTTTGGGTATTTTTGATCTTTTAATCTAAAATTAATTCTCATTTGTTTATAATATACAGAGAATAACAATAATTATTAATCTATTACGTAATAGATTAATAATTATT
>CALDTD010000046.1 GCA_937924345.1 uncultured Flavobacteriales bacterium
AGCTTTTTTTAATTCATTTATTTGATTCTGTTGTTCTTGAATGGCTTTTACTAAGACTGGAGTTAACTTTGTGTAATCCACCGACCATAATTCCGATTCTTCGTTTTCTGGGGGAGAAACTATTTCGGGAATTATTTTATAAAGATCTTGTGCTATAAAACCAATTTGTTTTGTAGATTCACTTTCTTTTATTTCTATGTAAGGAAATTCATTATCCTCTGTTTCTGCATGAAAAGTAGAATTATGATGTTGGTAAGAAAGTGGGGTTATCTGCATTATTTCGTCTAAACCATAAGTTAGTTCCTTTCTATCTGTTTTTAAACGGCCGTCTGAATATGTATTCCATGCGTTTGCTAAGCCTCGTCCAATTGCATTACTAGTGTTATTTGGTAGTGTTAATTTATAACTAGGGTTCGTCATTCCTAAACCAATTTTTCCAGCTTTATCTATTACAAGAAAAGCATTGTTACCTTGAATAGGCCTAGTTCTCTCATTAGCATTAGTTGTTTTTAAGTTTCTAGAAATAAAAAATTTATCTTGAGATACGGCTGGGTATGGAGGTGGACTTCCAAAACCTCCTGATTCAGTACCTATATACCATTCAACATTTTCTCTTAGTCGGTTAAAAAACAATCCTGATGCCATACGCTCGCCGTAACTGACATTTGGACTTTCTATAATGATTGCAGGACCATTTTCGTAACGAATTCTACCACCTGAAGATGGTAAAGTCCCCGAAGCAACTCTTAATGTTGTTGTTCTATTATCAAAAATATCTAAGTCATACGTAGGGTTAGTTAACCCAATACTTACATTTCCTTGAGTGAAAATATTGTCATTTATACTGTTCGGTTGGCTAGTTCCACCTACTTCATACCAATCGTGGTCTTTTAGACCATTAAGGTTTACGTTTTGATTATTACCGTTTTCTATACCAATTGTTAAGTTCCCTGTAGAAGCATTAAAGCCCGAACCCGAAATATTTTGGTCATCAGTTCCAATACTTTGGTTAATCCAACTGTATGTTCCACTTCCATTTGTAGACAATACTTGGCCATTATTGCCACCAACAGGTAACTCTATTTCATTGGTAGTTGATCCATCAACTTCAGTAAAAGATGTTAGATATCCGTTATTGTTCACAAAAGCATCAACTTGAGATTCTGTAAGTTGTGTGTCATCATCTGTAAAGCTACCTCCACTATTACTAAGAGTTACAATATTTCCAGATTTAGAAACTGTCTGAATTTCGTTTGTGATCGAACCGTCAACTTCAATTATTGTTATTGGATTTGAAGCAGTCCCATTACCAGATATATTTGAGCCAGAAGTGTTTACCACGGCAGTCCCCCAATTGTCTCCATTGCCACTACCCACCTGTACCCATTGTAAATTAGGACCATCCCAATAAAAGAAATTCGTTAAGTCTTTATCATAAACAAGCATCCCATCTTCGGTGACAGTAAGTACGGTTCCTAAAGTTGTTCGCGCGTTTGTTGTTAGTCTAGAAATTAAAATACCTTTATCGGTTGATGTAATATCGAGTATTGACTGTGAATTAGGAGAGTTAGTGCCTATTCCGACATTATTTTGAGCCATTACAGACTGGAATGTGAATAGGGATAGTGCAATGATTAATTTTTTCATAATTTTTTTGATTAATTAGTTTTTTTGATGAGCTGTTTGAGGGCTTCAATTTCTTTGGCGTTAATTTCTCTTTCTTGTTTCAATTCTTCTTTTAATAGTTTAATTTGATTCTGTTGTTCTTTAACAGAGTTTACTAGAATATAAAGCATATATGTTCCACCATCATAATTTAGGATTTCCTCTTTGTTGTTGGAGTATTCAGTCTTCGATGCTTTATAAGATCCAATCATATATGGAGCAACTTTTTCTACTTCTTGAGCAATTATACCCACATAATCTTTTCCATCATTGTTTGTGTTGTATAAGCCATTGTACTTAAATGTTACAGGGTTAATACTTTTTAATACATTAAGACCATCTTTAAATTGTACAATGTCTTTTTTTGTTCGCCTATCAGAAGTGGCAGCCCATGTTCCCCCACCTGGTTTATTTGCTGTTCCATTAACAGTAAGAGTTGCTGTGGGGTTGCTAGTTCTAATTCCTATATTTCCTCCTAGCGGGTTTAGAATTAAATTAGAAAAATTGGCATTATCGCCTCTATCTATCGAGCCTGATCCAAGTATGCCAGGTCCAATAGAAGATGTGTTGTAGGATTGAAAATATCCATTTGTTCTACTTACCATGTGTATGTGTGAATTACTATTTCCGTCATATAGCCTTATTCCATTATCAGAAGCAGCTCTAAAGTTATCTGTAACAACAGCTTGCGCAGATCGTGATGTACTAAAATTATTTAAAGGTTGATCAGTAAAGTAGGCATCTCCGCCTACAACTTGTAGTTTTCCATTAGGATTTTGTATTCCAATTCCAACGTCTCCAGCACCAGTTATTGTCATTCTAGTTTGGTCGTTGGTTCCTAATAATATTGGTGCGTTTAAAAGAGTACCGATACTAAGGTTTGTAGTGACATCAGTTACCATTGCATTTCCGTCTAAAAATAAGCTTCCGTTTCCTCCTTGTTGAATTCTAAGTACGTGACCAGGAGCTGTAATACCGATTGGGAATGAAGACATAGTACTTGGAGATAAGATATGAGTCCTGCTCGATGGCGTTGTTGTTCCAATACCAACATCTCCACTGGATCCTATAATTGAAACATCTGCATCGGAGCTGAGCATATTATTATCAACATTTACTACTGCTCCTAGCCAAAAATCTCCAGTGTTTGAAAAGGCAAAAGTATTCGCTTGAAATCCATTTCCAAGCGACATAGACTCTCCTCCAAGAGAAGTTTCTTCAATTTTAAATTTTTGAACACCAGTATTTGAGCCAGAGATATGCATTTTTCTACTCGGGTTGGTTGTCCCAATTCCTACATTTCCATTTCCTCTAATTACCATATCTAAAGTTCTTACATTATTTGTTCCTTTATGGCTAAATGCTATACCTCCGTCAGGATTGTTTGGTGCATTACCATCTGTTTTTTCAATTACTAGTCCATCTAAACTTGGACCAAATAAGCTCACGTCATAATATATTCTAGATTTATCACCTGTTGGCACCGAATTTTGAGGTGTTTCTCCACTAAATCCAATGCCGAAATTATTATTGATTTTTATTCCTCCTCCTGTAATTTCTAGTCGTTCTGTTGGATTATTTAATCCTATTCCTACATTTCCTTGAGTAAAGATATTGTTATTAATGCTACTGGGTTGTGTTGTTCCTCCAACTTCATACCAATCGTGATCCTTGAGGCCGTTTAAATTTACGGTTTGATTTGTACCATTCTGTATACCAATTACTAAGTTGCCTGAAGTAGCATTGAAACTAGATCCACTAATATTTTGATTGTCTGTTCCAGAGTTGTCATTAACCCAAGTGTATGTTCCGGTTCCATTTGTGGATAGAATTTGACCGTTATTTCCTCCCGTTGGTAGCTCTATTTCATTAGTTACAGACCCATCTACTTCCGTAAATGAAGTGAGGTAGCCATTGTTATTTGTAAAAGCATCAACTTGAGCTTCAGTTAACTGAGTGTTTTCATCTACAAAGCTTCCTCCGCCATTACTAAGTGTTACTGTGCTTCCCGATTTTGATATCGTTTGAATCTCGTTTGTAGGGTCAGCATCATTATCACTTAAAGAATTTAAAGCTACTGAAGCAGAAGTTCCGTTCTCATAAATAAATAACGTATTTCCAACTAATACCATGCTGTCAATATCCGTATCTATAGAGTCTCTTAAATTACTTATAAGCTCAGTGTTATACAGTAATGTGTCTGCGTTATCGAAAAGTATAGAAACTATTTCTTCTTGAAAACTAAGGTTTTGAGTTATTGAATTTGCAATACTATCTGCAAGTGGAGTTAAGTTTACTGAAGCAGAATTTCCATTAGTTATAAATGTTTCTAAGTTAAATCCATTGAGAATGAGGCTGTCTATATTTTGATTATCTGTGCCTAATGTGCCACTGTTACTTAAAAGAGTTGCAAAGTCAGAATTGTTTATATATTTTACAATTCCAGTGCTTTGATTAATGACTAATAATGCCGTGTCTCCAATGTTGTAAGGTTGTAATCCATCAACTCTTAACGGGTTATCTCCAATGTTTATGGCGCTTATGTGTAGCGAGTTAGTTGGGTTGGATTGATTTATCCCTATGTTTTGAGCTAGAAGAGATAAGCTAGTAAAAATTGAAAATGTAAATAATAATACTTTCATTTAATGATTCTTTTAAATCAAATATATGAAAGTAATACTTAAATATATCTATTCTGATTTTACTTTATGACTACCAGCATATAATGGAAGATGAACAAGTTTACTTTCTAATTGAGCATTAAACAAAGGTATTTTCTTTTTAGGTTTTAATCCTAAGCGCTTTATTGCAGCTAAATTTGATGAAATAATCCAAGCATCATAACCTGTCCATTTATGTTTTAAGGTATTGCCGATTAATTCATAAAACTGTTCAATATTATTCGTTTTTAAACGTACTTCATAAGGGGGGTTAGTTACTATAATACCATCTTCAAGAGGCTTTTCTGATTTAAAGAAATCTTTCATCTCAAAGTTAATTACTCCTTCAAGTTCTTTAATAGAGTCAGAGTTCATTTCTGCTGTACGAACGGTTTGGCGAGACTTATCATAGGCGTAGATTGGAGTTTTTGTCTCTTTAATATCAAACTGTGCTTCATATTTTAAACCTTCCCAGATATCTTCTCGGTAATCTAGCCAGCTCATAAAGCCAAACTCTTCTCGAATATACCCCGGTGCAATATTCTTAGCTTTCATTGCTGCTTCTATAGGGAATGTTCCAGAACCACACATTGGATCAATAAAAGGAGTTTTAGTGTCCCACCCACTTAACGCAATTATTCCTGCTGCTAAAACTTCATTAATAGGAGCTGCTCCACCGTAAACACGATATCCTCTTTTAAATAAAGAATGACCAGAACTGTTTAATAAAACAGAACATTTATTCTCCGAAATACGAAGCATTATTTTTACATCTGGGTTTTCTGTGTTAATGTTAGGACGTCTACCTTTTTTTTCTCTTAATTGATCGACTATTGCATCTTTTACTTTTAGTGAAGCGTAGTGAGAGTGCGTAAAAACAGAAGAGTGTACGATTGGAGTGATAGAAAAGGTTTTTTCTGAAGTAATATAATTACTCCAATTTATTTTTTGAATTTTCGTGTATAACTCTTCTTCGTTTCTTGCTGTAAATTTTGATAATGGGAGTAAAACATCTATGGCAGTTCTTAACCATAAATTACTTTTGTAAAGTAAACGAACATCTCCTTGGTATTCCACTGCACGGTTAAATATTTCGACATCAGTTCCACCAATCTCTTCAATTTCTTTGGCTAATACCTCTTCTAACCCTGCTAATGTTCTTGCTACTATTTTCATAATTATTTTACTAATAAAGTAATTTTATTTTTCGTCTTCTTCTACCTCCTCAAAATCTACATATTCATCATCATCGATTTCTATTTCGGGTTCTCTGTTCTGCTTGAAAATGTTTTGATCAAAATTAAAAGGATTTTTTCCATTGTTAAACCCTCCCATATTCCTAATATTCTCAAAAGGATTATTGCGTTTGCTTTTTCTTTCTGGTAATGGTTTTCCAGTAATAATGTGATTAACAAACTCTATTAGTCTTCCTAAAGCCGAAAATCCTCTTATAAACATAGAGATTAAGAAAAAGAATGCAGCAATACCAATTATAAAATGGATAAAAAAAGTGTCATAAAAGTTTAGAATACCCTTATGCAAACTTATAGATAAAGGATTTATAGTGAGTTGAGGTAACTTAAAGCAAAGTAGATATATAATTACTGCAATACCTATAATATGCGGTTCGTATTTTAATGCTCCTCCAAGTTTTATTTTGCCTTTATTTGAATGAACCTGAACACTCATTATTGCTTTGTCAGTTTTTCCTGCTAAATATAAAAAC
>CALDTD010000047.1 GCA_937924345.1 uncultured Flavobacteriales bacterium
AATGGCAATACAGAATCTATTTTTAACGAGAGTTTAGTATCTACTGGTAATTTTAAAAAAGTAGTTAGCGCTTGCTGACTCACTTGCATATCTAACGTAGATTGATCCAATAACTTTTCAGCATTTAATGAAGTTAACTCTATTTGTAATAAGTCACTTTCTGCAATTTTACCTAAGCTATATCTTCCTTGCGATATTTTATACAGTGTATCACTATTCTCTTTATTTAACTTAGCCACTTCATACTGCGATAAATCACTCAAGACATTAAAAAATAGCTGTACAGCTTCTATGGAAACATCTTCTGTCTGTTCTACACTTAGCCGTTGGGCTTCTTCAAACAAAAGAGGTTCTATTTTAGAAGACCATTTAAATGGGTTATGATTAAATAACGGTTGCCTTAACCCGATATAAAAAGGACTTGTTCTATAAGAGGTAAATGGTGAGTTACCTAACCAATCTAAACGTAACAAATCACTAGAAACAAATATATTACCACCGGTCCATGGTAATGCTTGATTTATTGAAAGTCTTGCGCTTGTATTTACCTGACTTGTACGCTCAAATGTAACCGTGCCATCTGGCTGGGTAACTTCTGTTAAACCAATATTTAAATCTGGTAATGACGCATCCAAAGATATAATTGGTAAAAAAGATTTTTTGAAAGAATTATACTGCCAATATCTATTCTCAAAAGCATTATTGACTCTTAAACTAGAAATTGATTTACCATGTGCTAAAGCAATCACTTCCTCCAAAGTTAACTGTCTCTCTTGTGCGAAAAAATTCATTCCCAATGAGATAAAAACGATCATTATTATTAAAACTCTATTCATACCTTAAAGAAGTTACTGGGTCTTGTTCTGCTGCTTTATTTGCTGGTAAATATCCAAACACTATTCCTACTATCACAGAAATAAAAAATGAAATAAAGATTGAAAAGTTAGATACTTTAACAGGCATTAGTAAAAATATTTCTATTGTATAGCTTAGCAAAACTCCCAAAAGAATTCCAACGATTCCTCCACTTAAACTAATAAAGAGCGCTTCAAAAACAAATTGAGCTTTTATATCTTTTTTTGTAGCGCCAATTGCCATTCTTAATCCAATCTCTTTTATCCGCTCCATTACCGAAGCAAGCATAATGTTCATAATTCCAATTCCACCAACTATTAATGAAATACTAGCAATCGCACCAAGCAAAAGATTAAACAAATCGTCTGTTTCTTTTTGTTGTTTTAACAGCTGTTCTGGTATTATTAGTTTGTAGTCATTTGAATTATTATGCCTACGGTCTAAAATCTTTTTTAACAATACTACGCCACTCCTTAAATCTCTACCGTTATCGAATTGTAAAGTAATTTTATCCAATTGATTTGTATTTAAAATCTTAACCTCTTTATTTTCTTTATCTGAATAAAAATCTTCTTTGCTTGGCTTTCCTGTACTTCTATCTTTATATCTTAATAACATTGTTTGAATAGGAATATAAATATCATTGTTATAATTATTGATCCCCATACTTTCTAAATCTTCGCTAATTCCTTTTCGCTTTTCTATAACTCCAATTACTTTTAAGTTTAATTTTTTAACTCTAATAACCTTATTAATTGGTGAAGAGTTAGGAAAAAGCTTTTTACTAATTTCACCTCCTAAAATACAAACTCCTTTATAATTTTTATTGTGTACCTGATTAAAGAAACTACCAGCACTTAATTTCAATTTGAACAACTTAAAGTAATCTTCTCCAACACCTACTAATCTTGTTTTTTCACGCTTACTTTTACTTGTAGCATAGCAATCAACACCAATCTCTGGTGAACACCTTTTAACAAATGGAATTACTAACTTTATATTTTCTAAATCATCTAATTTTAAACCGGGAGAAAACTTTTTAGATTTATTTTCTTCCTCATTCTTATCAGAACTAAAACTAGTCGTAATAAAAACATTATTTGCACCAACAATTTTTAACTGATCTAAAATCTTTTGTTGTGCTCCATTTCCAATAGCAAGCATGGCAATTACTGCAGCTACACCGAAAATAATTCCAAGTGTAGTTAAAACCGCTCTTAACTTATTAGCCAAAATAGACTCAACAGCTATTAGAATATTGCGTTGCATATTTAGATTTAGTCTATTTTTTTTAATTCAATATTTCCTGCCTCAACTGGAGGTATTAAATAAACTTTCTCTCCTTCAGAAAGACCTTTTTCAATTACAATTGATGTTGCATTTGAAATACCAGCCTCAATTTCTTGCTTTATTATATCTCCTTGTACTTCTTTATATATAAAAGTTAAACTATCTGTTGTAAACAATCCTTCTATTGGAATTGATACTACATCTTTAAATGTTTCAATCATTATTTCATTCGAAGTTGTCATAGAAGGTTTTAGAACACTATCCATTTCTAAAACTTTTACCATTACCTCAAAAACTTTTGCATCTCCTCCAACTTCTATTTGACCTATATTGGCAACACTAACAACCTCTCCGTCCAAACTTAAATCAGGAAAGGCATCTATTTTGATTTTAACTTTTTGACTTTTCTTTATTTTACTTATATCAATTTCGTTTACGTAGGTTTTAGAAACCATTTTAGACAAGTCAGGTATTTTTGCAACCACAGGATCCCAAGCACTTATAGATGATCCAGCTTTTATTTTCCCGTTCCAACTTTCATGATAAACTAACATCCCATTTTGGGGAGCTGTAATTCTTAAACTAGCAATTAGCTCTTCCATTCTAGCTACTTTATCTTGCAGTAACTCAACATCCGTTTGGACTTTAAACACCTTTGCAACTGCTTGCTGTTCTTTCAATAAAATATTGCTTTTTGCCTGAGTAAAATTTCTTAGCGTTTTTTCCAACTGTATTTCAACCTTTCTTTGGGTAGCTGGAGGTTCATATTTAGACTGTTCCAATTCTAACTTATTTTGTTCTAACTCAACTTTTAAATTTAGTAAGGTTTCCCTTTCATTTCGCATCGTTAAACTCGTATCTAATTTTGCAGCTTTTAAATCTGATTGCTTCTGAGTAAGATCTGAGTATAATTTCCTAATTTCAGTTCCAATTTCTGATGGATCCAACGTTGCGACATAATCTCCCTCTTTTAATAACGTCCCTTCATCAACCATATCAGAAACTTTTATATTATTAATACCCATCTTACGAAGGTTAGTTGGCCCATATATTTCTGCAGAATTTTTAGATTCTAATTCTCCTGTTGTAACTACTGAAACTAAAAAATCACCTTTTGTAGCAACTATAGAAACGGGTGTTAAGGATTCAGAATCCTCACTTTTAGAAAAGTAAAAGTACCCTACTACTAACAAAACAATCAAACTAATTATTAATATTCTTTTTTTATTCATCCTTCAATAATTTCTCCGTCTTTTAAAACAATTGTTTTTTGAGCATAGGCTGCAATCTCTAACTCATGTGTCACTAAAATTATAGTATTTCCCGCCTCATGCAGCGATTTAAAAAATTCCATTATTTCATCCGAAGTTTTTGAATCTAAATTCCCTGTTGGCTCATCT
>CALDTD010000048.1 GCA_937924345.1 uncultured Flavobacteriales bacterium
AGTGTTTAATTTAATGCTATTTAATTTATTTATATTTGACTAAACTTTGCTAATCAATGTACCTTAATTTTTTATTTTTTACGTTTCTAAACTTAATTATTTGTTTTTCAATAGCACAAACAAAATAAATAGATTCTTTAAGAAAAGAGGTTTATAATTATACTAAAGAAGATACAACCAAAGTTAGGCTTTTGTATGAGTATCATTTAGCATATTCAAAGAATAATGTTTTTGATTCTTTGATTATAATTCAAAAAAAGGCAGAAAAGATAGCAGAAAAAATGACAGATGATGAAGCCTGGGCAAAAGTAAATATAATGAAAGGAGTCTTTTTTACTCGAAAAAATTTGACTCGAAAATCAATGTTTTTTTTTCACAAAGCTTCTGAACTAATAAGTAATGTTCAAAATCCCCAGCTTAAAGTATATATTAATACTCATTTAGCAAACAATTATTTTATTCTAGGGTATCCGCAAAAAAACTTAGACAGTTGCTTTTTATTTCATAAAGAGTCATTGAAATATATTGAAGACTTAAACTCTAAAACTATAGTAGATATCTATTCTAGGCTATCTCAGGCTTATATTTTTGCGAATAAAATAGATTCTGTAAAAAAATATAGTAGTAAAATTTTAGAATTAGCTAACTCTGAAAATGATAATACTTACTATGGTAAATATTATGAATCTAAATTTAATCTATTCAGGTTTATAAAAAATAAAGATTCAACTTATTATTATATGGATAAGATTTATGAGGTTTTAATTAATAATAAAGATCATATAGATAATTTTAAAGACTTGTTAAATATTGAATTTGAAAGAATGGGTAGTAGTTATTATCTCTATAATGACTATAATAATGCCTTAATTTATTTAGATAGTAGCATCAATTTGTCTATAGAGTTAAACGATTATTTGGTCTTTAAAAGAGTGTTTCCTATACAATCTTATATACTCACTATTCAAGGAAAAAATATCAAATCATTAGAATTGAATCAAAAGGCATTAGACTTAGGGTATAGATTAGGAGATTCATCTTTGATAGCTAAGGCATTAAACTCAATGACATATGTTTATGACATAATGGGAGATTATGCTAAAGGTATTGAGGTCAATCAAAAAATTATAAAAGAATATTTACCTTATTTGTCCTTTATTGAGATAAGTTCAATTTATACTATGCAATGTAATTTATATGGACAAATCGATGATAATATGAATACTGTTAAATACGCTCTCCAGGCTTATAATTATAATCCTACTATAGTTTCAGCTCTTAATTTGGGAGAAGCGTTATTAGTTGCTTATACGGATTCTTCAATTTTAAAAAAAGATATTCTTCCTAAAGAAATTAATTACGAAGCATTAAATACAGATTTTTCGGAAGATAAAGCTAAAATTAAGATACTTGAATTATCAAAAATGTATCTTGAAAAAGCGTTGAGTTTTGCTGAAGAAAATAATGAATATAAAAGTATTAGCAGCATTTATTTTGGGTTGGGGAATTATTACGATGTTATAAATAATTCTAAAAAAGCTATGTTTTATTATGATAGAGCTTGGACTTCGTCACGTAAAACTAAAATTAATGCAAAAAATAAAATTAGGTTGACTAATCGACTATATGAACTCTATAAAGCAAAGAGTAATACCTCAAAAGCACTAAAGTGGTTAGAGTTAAGAGATTCTTTGGAAAAGGTAGAACAATCTCAAAACAACTTAGCTGATTTAGGGAAAAAACAAGCTGAGTTCGAATATAGTCAGGAACTATATGAAGATAGTCTAAATCAAAAACAGAAGGATTTAGAAGTTAAACACGAACAAGAAAGACAAGCGTTAAAACTTAAAGCTGAAGAGGAAAAGAAATATTATCTATATGGAGGTCTATTTTTATTAGCAATTTTTCTGTTTATTTTATATCGTAGGTTTAAAGTTGCTTTAAAACAAAAAAGTCTAATTGAGCTTCAAAAAGAAGCAATTGAAGAAAAAAGGCTTCTGCTTAAAAAGACTCACGAAGGAGTTCAGGATAGTATAAATTATAGCAAAAGAATACAAAAAGCAGTTTTTCCTTCTATGAAATCTGTAAAAGATTTATTTCACAATTCTTTTTTCTTTTTTAAGCCTAAAGATGTAGTAAGCGGTGATTTTTATTGGGTTTGTGAGACGAAAGGTAAAAAGGTTTTAGTTATAGCAGACTGCACAGGGCATGGAGTTCCAGGTGCGTTTATGACAATCATTGGTATAAATATTCTAAAAGAAATAATTCAAGAAGGAATAGTTGATTCAGGTGTGATTTTAAAAGAAATCAATAAGCGACTAATCGAGCGCTTAAGCCAACAAGGGAAATCTTCTGTAAAAGATGGAATGGATTTGGCTTTATGTATAATAGATGGTACAACAGTCGAGTTTGTGGGAGCTCATTTACCTTTATACCATGTAAGAGAGGGAGAGTTAATAGAATACAAAGGGAGTAATATATTTCTTGGTAGTAAACTAAATATGCCTGAGCCAAAAATACATTATATTCCTTATCAAAGTGGCGATATTATTTACATGTCTACAGATGGTTTGCCAGATCAAAAAGGAGGGGAGAAAGGAAAGAAGTTCTATTCGAAAAGATTAAAAGATTTCTTGCTTGCTAATAGCGGACTATCTGCTCAAGAACAAGAGCAAAAGCTAATTAGCCTAAGAGAAGAATGGTTGAGAGGCGAGTATGAACAACTTGATGATATGACAGTTATAGGAATTAAACTATAGGAGTGTATTACAATTAACTGTAATACATTCCTATTTGTTTACTTTAAGTAAGATGCTAACATCCAAAGCGTTTTTTCAGACTCTGTAATATAATCACTCATTAAGCTAGCTGTTCCTTCGTCTTCTGCTTCTCCTGCTAACGAAAGAATAGTTCGCTCTTTTAAAATTATAGTCGAGAAGTTTTTAACTACAATGTTTACCCCTTCTGTTCCATCAGTTATTCCTTTTTCTGCTTTTACGTCAGCATTTTTTAAATAATCTTCAAATGTATGAAAAGGTTCACCTTCTAAGGTTAATATTCTTTCCGCGATTTCATCAACTTTTATAACTGCATCATTATAAAACTCTTCAAACTTTAGGTGTAGTTCAAAGAAATCTTTTCCTTTTATATTCCAATGTAAACCTCTTAAGTTTTGGTAAAAAAGTTGATAGTCGGCCAAAAGTAAGTTTAGATGATTTACTAATTCTTTTGCTTTCTCTTTATCTATTCCAATTAAATTTTTCATATTTCTTTTATTTTAAAATTAAACACTTGTCTTGGTGTCTATTATGTCTTCAATAGATTCTCTTGCGTTAAGCTGTTCTTTTGCATCTATAAGTTCAATGTCATAAGCACTTTCATTAATTGACTGAACTTTAGAAATTATTTTTTCGATTGAAATACTATTCTTGTCAAAGAAAACTTCGGCTGTTTCTTTATCAAAATCTATGTAGAAGTTCGTTATGCCATTGGTTTTATTCATCTCTTTTTCTATAACACTTTTGCAGCCGTGTTTGCATACCATTCCAGAAATCTTGAAGTTGGCAACATAGCTCAAGGGCGTTTTTGAAGCTTCTGCAGACGAGCAAGATTGAAAGTTTAATAAAGTAATTATTCCTAAAAAGATAAGACTGATTCTAATCATAACTTTATTTTTTATTGATTTGGTATAAAAATAAAGATAATGATTACTGATAAGCCTTAAGGAAACCTATTTTTTGTTAAATAATTCATTGAATAAGTTCATTTACCTCAGATAATACTTTATAATAATAGAAAGTAATATGGCTATAGTACGTATTTTCGTTATTTTTTTAAACTATAGTATGTCTGAGATTTTAAAGTCGTGGTTGCTTTTATTATTGTTGTCTTGTGTTTGGGGGAGTTCATTTGTCTTAATAAAAATAGGGTTGTTTGATCCAGAAGGGAATGAGAGGTTACTTTCTAATCAAGTAGGAGCATTGCGTGTTTCCTTAGCATTTTTGGCGTTAACACCAATTTTGTTCTCTAGTTTCAAGTATTTAACTCAACAAAATATTATTTTCTTAGCTATAGCAGGAGTCTGTGGTAATGGATTACCAGCATTTCTTTTCGCTTATGCCGAAATAACTTTAGATAGTTCAATTACAGGAATGTTAAATTCTCTAGTTCCTCTATTTACAATAATAATTGGTGCTATTTTTTTTAATTTTAAGATACAGAAAATTCATATTGTAGGAATAACAATAGCGGTTGTAGGTACTTTTTTGATTGTAAAAGAAAATTTACTCGACACCAATTTTTCTTCAAGCATGAGTTTGCCATTGCTAGCTGTAATGTTGGCAACAGTATGTTATGCAACAAGTCTTA
>CALDTD010000049.1 GCA_937924345.1 uncultured Flavobacteriales bacterium
ATATTGGTAAAAATATAGTAGGTGTTGTTTTAGGTTGTAATAACTATGAGGTTATTGATATAGGAGTAATGGTTCCTGGTAATGAAATTATTAGAAGAGCCAAAGAAGAGGGTGCAGATATTATTGGTTTGAGTGGATTAATTACCCCATCGTTAGACGAAATGGTTGACGTAGCAAAAGAGCTAGAGCAATCTGGTTTAAATATTCCATTGATGATTGGTGGAGCAACAACTTCTAGAGTGCATACGGCTGTAAAAATAGAACCGCATTTAAAGAGTTCTCAGGTAGTACATGTGTTAGATGCTTCTCGTTCGGTAACAGTAGTAGAAAGTTTGTTAGGGCAAAAGAAAGAGAAATATGTTGCTGACTTACAGGAAGAATATCAAAAAGTAAGGCTTAATCATCAAAAAAAGCAAGGACAAAAATCATTTTTGAGGTTAGAAGATGCAAGAGCGAATAAAATTCAAATTGACTGGAAACAGGAAGATATTAAGACTCCAAATAAATTAGGAGTGCAAGTTCTAAAAGAACTAGATCTTAATTTATTAGTTGATTTCATAGATTGGACTCCATTTTTTCAAACTTGGGAATTGCATGGTCGATATCCAAAGATATTAGAAGATAAGGTTGTTGGGAAAGAAGCGAAGAAACTGTTTGCTGATGCTCAAGCGTTATTAAAAACTATTGTAGAAGAAAAATGGTTAACTGCTAATGCTGTTTATGGATTATTCCCAGCTAACTCTGTTTTAGATGATGATATAGAAATTTATACAGACGAAAATAGAGATGAGGTAGCATTACTGTCTTGTCAAATGCGTCAACAATTAAAGAAAGTAAAAGGAGCTCCTAATAATTGCTTGACTGATTTTATAGCGCCAAAAGAAACAGGTATTAAAGATTATATAGGTGGGTTTGTAGTAACAACAGGTTTGAATATAGAAGAGCACGTTGCACGCTTCGAAGCAGACCATGATGACTATAACTCAATTTTATTAAAAGCTTTAGCCGATCGTTTGGCAGAAGCATTTGCAGAGTACTTACACCAAAAAGTAAGAAGAGAAGATTGGGGATACGCAGTAGATGAGTCTTTAGCAAATGAAGAGCTAATCAAAGAAAAATACAGAGGAATAAGACCGGCTCCAGGTTATCCAGCTTGTCCAGACCATACAGAGAAAATAGGGTTGTTTAATTTGTTAAATGCTACTGAAAATACAGGAGTAGAGTTAACAGATAGCTTGGCAATGTTTCCAGCTTCTTCGGTAAGTGGTTGGTATTTTGGTCATCCTGACAGTAAATATTTTGGAGTTGGAAAAATAGAAAAAGATCAAGTTCAAAGTCTTTCTATTCGTAAAGATATCCCTTATGAAAAAATGGAAAGATGGTTGTCGCCTAGTTTGAATGATTAGTAAGTTTTTTACTTTAGTAAATAAGTAATGGAAGTTAAATTTGATTTATAAAGTAGATGCTCACCAACCAAGAAAAAAATAGATACGATCGTCACCTCAAACTTTCCGAAGTTGGTACAGATGGGCAAGAGCGATTAAAGTCTGCTAAGGTTTTAGTTGTTGGCGCAGGTGGTTTAGGTTGTCCTGTTTTACAGTATTTAACTGCCGCAGGAGTTGGCACAATTGGTATTATTGACGATGATATTGTTTCTGAGTCGAATCTTCAACGTCAAATTTTGTTTAGTACTGACGATATAGGAAAACCAAAAGTTGAAGTTGCGGTACAAAAGTTAAAAGCTCAAAATCCTTTTGTTATTTTTCATAAATATCAAGAGCGTTTAACAAATAAAAACGTATTAGCTTTATTTAAAGAATTTGACATAATAGTTGACGGAACAGATAATTTTTCAACACGTTATTTGATTAACGATGCTTGTGTTATTACAAATAAACCATTGGTTTATGGTTCTATTTATAAGTTCGAAGGACAAATTAGTGTCTTTAATTACAGAAATGGGCCAACATATCGTTGTTTGTTTCCTAACCCTCCAAAAGAAAATCAATTACCAAACTGTTCAGATATTGGTGTTTTAGGAGTTTTACCAGGAGTTGTTGGTACAATGCAAGCGACAGAAGTATTAAAAATTATTCTAGAAAAAGGGAATGTTCTAAGTGGACAGTTAAGAATAATGAACTTATTAGATAATTCAAGTTTGACATTGGCTATAAAAAAAAGCCAGTCAGAAATAGACTCAGTTTTAGAAAAAGGTCTACTAGACAATTATGAATTATTTTGTGGGGTTGATGATAACAAAAGTGGTTACACCCTCGAAGATTTCTCTAAACTAATGAACAACCTAGAGTTTGTTTTAATAGATGTTAGAGAAGAATGGGAAGAGCCACAAATCAAAGCTTCCAATTTAATAAATCTCTCACTTACTGATTTAAAGAAAGGTAAAGATTTCATAACTAAAGATAGAAAGGTTGTTGTCTTTTGTCAAACAGGAAATAGAAGTCAACAAGTAGTTAATTACTTACAAGATAATTTTGGGTATAAAAACCTATTCAATTTAGAAGGAGGAGTAGAGAGGTACAAGGCTTAACTATCTTTTTTATCTGTTTTCCAAAAGTTTCCACCTGGCATAGTAATAATATCTTTATGGCGATCATCTTTTTGATTAATAATTGCTGGCTTATTAGAACCTTCTATTAATTGAACATCAAATATTTCTTCAACTGTTGTTA
>CALDTD010000050.1 GCA_937924345.1 uncultured Flavobacteriales bacterium
GCTAGGGCAAGAAATAGAACGTTTGGTAACCGGAGGCATAACAAGCAAACGCAGTTACGACGAGGCAGGCCGCCAGTGCAAACACCAAGTACACAACAAAACCCGTAGCCACCGTAACACCAAATACCTGTGGAACCCTAACAACCAGTTGCAACAAATTTTAGATATTAATGCCAATACTAATACGCAGTTTACATACAACGCCGTAGGCAGTCTTGCCAGCGCACAATATGCCGATGCTAGTTTCGATTTTAAACTGCCAGACGCGATAGGCAACCTTTATAAAACAAAAGAAAAAAACCAATGCCAATACGGCAAAGGCGGTAAACTGCTGCAAGACAAACACTGGCACTACTTTTACAATGCAGAAGGCAACCTTATAAAGAAAAGCAAAAACAATACAGTACAACTGCAACAAGCTTACCAGCAACAACAAAAAGACAACCCGCCCTCTAAGCTTACCTGGTTCGATAAACTTATAGGTTATAAAGAAGCGCCAGAGCCCGATTTTATGCCTCAAACCAATGCACACCAATGGCAGTATGGCGAATGGCAATACACATGGCAGGCCAACGGCATGCTTGCCAGCGCCAAAGACCCCAAAGGAAAAATTACAACATTT
Source organism: uncultured Flavobacteriales bacterium (assembly GCA_937924345.1). Lineage (GTDB taxonomy): Bacteria > Bacteroidota > Bacteroidia > Flavobacteriales_D > Parvicellaceae > S010-51. The sequence continues at coordinate 623 of CALDTD010000050.1, forward strand.
ACTTACGATGCGCTTGGCAGGCGTACTACAAAAATAAATGTTGCCACTAAAGAAATAAACCGTTACATTTACGACGGAAACGTTCTTTTACATGAGTTCCGTTATGAGGTAAAAAACAGACCAAAATCCATAGCAGACGATCTAGGAAGGCTATCTTTAGATAGAGAAGAAGATACAAGCAATCTTATAACCTGGGTATTCGATGAAGGTACATTTGTGCCACAGGCTAAAATTACCAACAAAGGTACTTTTAGTATAATCTCAGATTATCTAGGCACACCAATTTTGTCTTTTGATGAACAAGGTAACAAAGTTTGGGAACGGGAATTGGATATTTACGGTAAAGTTAGAAAAGGTGATAATACGTTTTGCCCATTCACATTCCAAGGGCAATACTACGATCCTGAGACTGAACTTTGCTATAACCGCTTTAGGTACTACGACCCAAATACAGGGACGTACATCAGTCAAGATCCTATTGGATTGGCTGGAAATAATCCAAATTTTTATGCTTATACCAAGGATAGTAATAGCTGGATTGATCCTTTTGGATTAGATACATTTTATCAACTTTTTAATGATTTTGGAGATTTAGTTTATGAAGGAATAACAGAACGTAATATTCAAGCTAGATTAACCGAACACGCATCTGATGGTAAAACTTTTTCTAGTGTCAGATATGTAGATGATTTAGATAATAGAGTTGCTTCAAGAAATATGGAAGGCTCATCTTTGCAACATAATAGAAAAAATAAATCCCAACTAAACAAAAGACGAAAAGATAAAGGTTTTTATCATTCTTATGATCCAGATAATGTCAAGAAAGGAAGAACATTTTTATCTAAAGCAGATATAGAAGCTAAAATGCAAACAGGAAAAACAGCTGATGTAGATGCAAAAGGAAAAATGTCAAACATTAAATGTCATTAAATAAATGGAAAAAAAAATAAGTACAAAAATTCAAGTAAAAATTAACAATATTGTTAAATTAAAATCAGGATTAGGGAATTGGGAAAAATTGTCTGAAGATGAAGTTTTTAAGCTAATAAAAGAGTTTGAAAAAACGCCAAGAGATGAAGGGTCATCATTTTACAATGAGTATTTTAATGATTCGGAATTTGGAGAAACACTTGTTAAAATTGCTCAAACCTATACAAATGATTCCAAGATTGTAATTAATGTTATATCGGCTTTGGGCAATATGATGTGGAGATATAAACTTCCTGAAACAGAAGATATTTATCAATTAATGTTAGATAATTCTCAACGAAAAGGAGTAGCTCCGTATGCGGCGATTTATTTACCTAGAATGGATAAATTTAAAGATTTTCAAGATAAATGGGAATACTATATGAGCATTAAAACAATGAGTCCAAAAAAACTAGCAGAGTCTGAATTTCTTGATATAATTGAAGATAATCTAAAAAATATTCCTGCAAAATTTAAAGAGGAAGTAGTAGCCTTTTTAGAAGAAAAAATCAAGATTTCTAACAGTGAATATAGCAAAAATCATTATTCAGAAATGATAGAAAGTATAAATAGCTAAAACCAGATAGCGCGGACTTGTAGTCCGTGCCGATTATGAGTAAGCAAAAGAGATAAAAAAAGTAACGTTCCTTCTACTATTAATGTATTTCCTAATCCATTTACCAATAATCTTTTCATCAAAAATTTTACTAGCAGTTTAGATAAAGTAGAACTATTTGACAGTAGAGCTAACCAAATTGGGGTTTCTATTACCAGTGTAGGTGATTTACATAAAATCACACCTCTTTCTACATTATATCCAGGTGTCTATTTTATCAAAATTAGAAATGAGAATAGTACCTTAGTTATGAGGAGTATAAAAATCAATTAATTGAGTTTAACATTTATCTTTTAAATCATTGAAGTATCTTATAAGAGAACTCTATTAATCATTTATACGTATCTTAGTTAACGCGTAAATTAATTTCTTATGATCAGGTATTTTAGTATTAAAAAAACCAATCTGTTTTTTGCTGTTATTTTCATAACGGTTATTAACTTCGAATTAAAATCTCAAAACCAGAATTTTTTACAAGGTATAATCTATACTAAAATTTATCCTGAGTATACAGCCTTATTTAGTGCAGCAGCTAAAGGAGGTAATCAGATCACTAAAGTATTAAATGTAGATAATATAAAACCTCT
>CALDTD010000051.1 GCA_937924345.1 uncultured Flavobacteriales bacterium
TAGGAGTTAATGGTGAAAATTATCGCTACAGTGATGATGGAGAACCAAATAATACTGCTGGTAAGCCAATTTATGGTCAGTTAAATTCTTTTGAAGTTACAAATGTTTTGGTTGTTGTAGTACGCTATTTTGGAGGTACTAAATTAGGTGTAGGTGGGTTAATACAAGCTTATAAAGAGGGAGCAAAAACTGCTTTAGAAAATGCTCAAATCGTGACCAAAGAAGTAACAAAACAATTACAAATTAACTTTAAGTATGAGGACATGAATAGTGTAATGAGTTTGGTTAAAATATTTGATTTAGAAATTATTGAACAAAACTTCGAGCTTGATTGTAAAATTAAGTTAGCTTATCCATTAAAAAAAGAAGAATTACTATTTCAAAAAATGACCGACTTTCCAAATTTGACCATTAAACATTAACAATTAGTATGTTTTGTTAGTAATTCTAAATCGATAAAAGCTTGTAGTCTTTCACTTTTATCTTTATTTGTCCTTTAAAATAAAATACAGAAATTATGATATTTGGAATTACATTAATTTTATTGAGCTTTATAGCTGTGCCTTCTTTAGTTTTATCAAAACACGCACACGCTGGAGAGTTGTTAAATAGAATTGCTCCTTACCAAGGATGGATAGGTTTAGTTTTTTGTTTATGTGGAGTTTGGGGAATTATCTCTTCGGTTTTAACATTATCTTGGTTAACATTATGGCCAATTTATTGGGCAACATTGTTGGCTGCAAGTATAGTTCAATTTACATTAGGTTTTTTATTGGGGTATGGAATGATTAGCAAGCTAATTCTTTCTAAAAACGAAGAAGCGATGAAGAAAGGAGAACAATTGCAAGCCAAATTAGCACCAATACAAGGTAAATTGGGAGTTTTTGGTGTTGCGGTAGGAATATGGACTATTGTTGCGCATTTTTTCTTTTACATTTAGCATTAAGTTTTTTAGAAACTAACATACTATAACATTTTTAATGTTTAACTCGCATTAATTTCATTACTATGGAATCTATACTATACAAAATATTACAAAAAGAAAATACCATAATACTACCAGATTTTGGAGCACTTCTAAAAATAGGAGACGGCTATCAGTTTAATCGTTTTTTGAAGTATGACGATGGAAAATTTTCTGATTTTATAGAAAAAGAATACAGTATAGAGAAAGAAAAAGCTAAAGAAGAAATAACACTTTTTGTAAAAAAGATAAAAGATGAGTTAGCGTCATCAGGAACTTTTAATATTCCAGAAATTGGAACTTTAAAGTTGAATGGAGAAAATATTTCGGTAGTTAGAGACAAAACTACAAAGGTTAGTAACTTAGGTGATATACAGTCTGTTGTTAAGCAAAAAGAAAAACCTTCTGTTACATTAAAAGAAGAGATAAAAAAAACTTCTAAAACAAAAGATAGTGAGGTGCCTTTACCGCCAAAAGAAATTGAGCAAAAAAACAATATTAAACCAAATAAAGAACTAATTAATAAAAAGATTGATAATCAAGAAAGTAAAATAAATAGTGATAAATCATTTACCAAAACGATTAGCAGTGTTGATACTAAAATAGAAGAAAAAGAGAAGGTAAATAAGCAAACTAAAGTTACTAAGAAAAAAGAAATATTAGAGTCTAAGCCATCTACTATAAAGTCAAATACGATAAAAAATAAAGACAATGAAGTTAAGGAAAAACTTAATTCTACTTCTAAAGAAAATAATGTAGATAGTAAAAGTGATAATTTAAAGGATGTTTCATTTTTCGATTTATTAAGGGATAAAAAAGGAGAGAAGTTTACACCTTTAGCAACTAATAAATTGCCTGAAAGCGAAAAGCAAAGCAAAGTATTGTCAACTGAAAATAAGTCTAATGCTAAATTAATAAAAGGAGAGATCAAATCGGACAGTTCAGCTAATGCTAAAAAAATAAAGTCATCTTCTAATTCTTCATTAAAGGATGTTTCATTTTTCGATTTATTAAGAGATAAAAAAGGTGAGAAATTTGTCCCAGTTTCTCCTAAAAAAGAAACAGCTCCGATTAAAAGTGATAAAATAACTGAAGTTAAGGATAATTCTTCTAAGGAAAATAAAGCGGTATTACCTAGCCCTTCACTAGTTAATGAAACTACTTCTGTTGTTAAAACAGATACAAAGCCAAGTAGTAAAGTGATAAGTGAAAATGTGGCTGTTTCGAGTGCTCCAATTATTGTTGAAAAAGATAAGCGCAAAAAAAGAATTCCAGTTTTCTTAATCATTATTATTTTACTTTTTCTTTTACTTGGAGGTTTTGGATATTTCTTTAGAGATAAAGTATCTAATTATTACCTAAGTGCGAAGACATATATTGCAGGAAATTCAAATCAATCAAATGACCAGTCGTTAACGCCAGATGGTAAGAAAAAGAGCGAAAAGAATTCCTCTGTTATCGAAGGACAGGATGATAAGAACGAAAATAATACGTCTGTAAATGAAGATGAAATAGTTAGTGCTGAAGAAGAATACGTAGGTGATAGTAAAGTTGAAGGTGAAGAAGGTTCTAATACTGAAGCAAACACATTGAACTCGGAAGTTAATGAAGACTCAGAGAGTAGTGTTAATCAGCCTGCAGATCTAGATTCAGATTCTGAAGATAATGAGGTAGAGATGCAAGTTAACAATAACTCTGAATTAGCTGAAGAAAAGGAAAAAGAGAGCAAGAGTAATAACGATAGTGATAAAGAAATTGAGGAGACAATATCAACCACTACGAGTACTGATAACTTAGCTACAACCTCTTCTGGTCGCTATAAATTAATAACTGGTTCGTATTCTGAAAAAGATAATGCAAAACGAAAGGTAAGACAATTGATTGATTCGGGTTATAGTAATGCTTATTTATTAAGTAGTCGATATGGGGGATATTATATAGTAAGTTTAAATGATTTTGAAACAAAAGAAGAAGCAGAAGAAATGATTGAAAAGTTTAAATCTTCTGGGGAGAGTTGCTTTATCAAGAAAATTTAATGAAGGTGAAAAGAATGTATTTTTTAATGCTAATTACATTTTTAAACTCTTGTACTGATTTTCAAAAAAAATACATAATAAACAAAGGTAAAGATGTTTCGGTAAAATTAAAGTTGACAAATAAGGTTGATTTAGAGAAGATAAATTTCTATTCAGAAAGAGATAGTACAAGTATTCTAAAGAATAAGATTTCTGAATATAATAATTTTGAATATAATTTTAAAAATTCTGGCGAGGGCTTACTATCCTTAGAAATGATTACCGGTCGCAGTGACACTATTTTCGGAAATTACTATGTTGAAAAAGGTTATAAAATTGAACTAAACTTTATTAATGATAGCTTAGAATATCAAGTCAACACAATTTATTGATTGACTAGATATATTGATAATTCATTCAAAAGAAATAATCCTATTATTAAGGCTATTAGTAAGTTTATTCTTTCAAATATTTGCGATACAGAAAACAACTGTTTTTGAATTACTTTAAAATTTAAAAAAAGAACTAAAAGTAAATACGGTATAGAAATATAACTATGATTTAGTAATATAATAGGGAGAAAGATTAATGCAATTCCTAGTAAATTGCTTAGTATTTGATTTCTGAATTTAATTAGTAATAGTATTCCAAAAACTCCCCAAGATATTATACTTGATATTATTAATATTTTACCATAAGTAAGGTTGTAATGAATAATTAAATCTTTTAAAACTATTAATGGAATACAAATAAATAATAGGCTATGGATTGAAATTTTAGATGTAAAAAAATAAATTAAACTAATAATAGTACAGAAGATGTAGGAGAGTGGTAAGGGTACAACAAAATCTCCAAGCGATATTAAATTAATTAAACCAAAAGTGAAGTAAATTAATAATGAATATGCGACTAGTTTAATATCCCATTTCATCTATTCATCCTTATTTTTCCAACGTTTTACCTTTACTTCTTCTTTAACTAATTCAAGAGAATCAATAGTCATTTCTTT
>CALDTD010000052.1 GCA_937924345.1 uncultured Flavobacteriales bacterium
AAAATCATAATTATCTCCAGATTGCCTATTATTAGAGAGTTGGCCTTTTCCATAGTTTAAAAACTCAACGTCAGCGCTTACTAGCCCTATCTTTTTTCCGATTAGCGCTAAGCTTCCAATTAATCGACCAGGAGTAGTTAAATTATAAAGGTAACTTGATGTTTCTGTCTCATCACTATAACTATCTCCGTTTTTAAAGTTAGTTACTATTTCATTGTTCCAAGTATCTCTTACTGATGTATAAATAGTTGAAGTGTGAGCAGCAAAACCAATTCTAATCCAAGACTTTGGTAAAATAATCACACCTAACTTTAGGTTCGCCCCTCCTCCACGAGTTGTTAAGTTTTCTTTAAATGTAAAATTGTCGATTGCTAAAGAATCTGAGTTTGCAGATTCAAATTGTGTTCGTGTTCTAGAAAAACGTAAGCTACTAATACCAACAGTTGCTCCAAGGTAAAGTTTATCCGCATAATTTCCTCCTACAGAAAATGCTGTCTCTCCAATTCTTCCTTTAGAATTTACAGAATGTTCATGCGTAATTCCTTCTCCATTGTAATCGAACATTTGTACAGTGTAAAAATTTTGACCAGAATCTAATACATGATCAATTAAAAAGTTCTCGTAAGCTAAACTAGCATAATGATAATCAGCACCAAAAAGTTGATCTGGATTTAATCCAAAACCTCTATCGGCCAAAACGAATGAGTAAGAAGCGTCATTTCGTCCTTTAATTGTATAATCATCATTAAATTCTGCCAAACGATTATATGCAAACCCTAACTGAACTTTTCTCCAAGGCGAAGGATTTTCTGCCCTTGTATTAATAACACCAATAATGCCCAAGTTATTTAAAGCTAGGTTTTCTGAATTAGAACGATTTGATGTTCCGTTTAGGCTAGCTCTTGTATATCCGACACCTAAATTACCAGTACCCACAGCAATAGCAGACTTAAACCTTCCTATTCCAGCAGGGTTTACACTTAAAGTTGTAATATCTGCACCTAATGCTCCAAATGCTCCACCCATTGACGCATATCTTGCCGTACCTTCAATATCTGTTTGAGAAAACCGAAGTATGTCTTCTTCATTTTGAGCAAAAAATATTGCACAAACCAGCATTAACTGAATTGTAATAACTATCCTGTAAATCATCTAAACTACTTTGGTTATCTTCTTCCGTTTGACGATCTCGATGTTCCACCAGAACGATTACTTGATGACGATGAAGAACCACTTCCGCTAGAATAACTACTATTACCACTTGCAGAACCTCTAGAAGATGGAGTTGCATAGCTTCTATTTGAACTATTTGATCGGTAAGTTGAAGTACTTCTTGAAACGCTTCCTTTATTATAACTACCAGACGTTCTACTTACATTAGAAGAACTTGATGGTCTTCTTTTAACAGCCGACGGATTAGTAACTGAATTTTGATAATTTGAATTACTTGGGTTAGATGAGTATGGGTTCCGATCTCTTTTCCTACTACTATTCCAAGCAGAAGTATTTATATTATTAGAAGAATTAGACAAGCCACTATTCGTGTTATTTAAATTTGCTCTGTTTCGAGTTCCTCTTTCAGATCTAGATGCACTAATTGACGAAATTGAATTATTATAAGTTGGTCTATAAGCGGATGATGAGGGTTTTACCGCGTTACTTAAACCACTTTCAGAACTTACTCTCATTTTTGTGGGCACAACATGGTTATAGTTTCCTTCTTGAACTACACTTCCTTCTGAAGAATTCACCGTTACCACATTTTGACGCATTCTTCTAGAAGAACCAAAACTAGAACTAGAGCTAATACCATTACTTCTTCTACCTCCATTATTCACTTGAACGTCATTTAAGTTTATAATTTGGTTACTATTGTTATTCGCCCAAACGTTATTATTAAAACCATTACTTACGCAATATGGATTATATCCAAATTGGTTATAACCGAAGCTATTTGTATAAGGGTTACTGAAGTTGTTGTAGGGGTTATTCCAATTATTATAATAAGGACTATTCCAGCTATTAAATGGATCATTCCAATTATTTGTTTGCATTCCCCACATAGGAGTGTTCCCAAAGCTATTTCCGTATGGATTATTTCCAAAACCACCATAAACTCCAAAACGATTTGGGTACGGAGTTCCCCATGCATTGTAAGAATTACCATAATAAGGGCTATTCCAATTATTAAACTGATTTGCGTAAGGAGAACCATAATAGCGGAAGTTATCGCTTACATCTGGTCTATCTTCTGTGTAGTAATCTGATTCATAAACATCAGAATAATTTGGATCGTAATAATCATCTTCTTGAACATTTGGTTGCTGAGAAGGTCTATCATTATTTACTTTTGCTAGGTATATATTTTCCTCTTCTGCATACAAATCGTCTTCATAAGAGAGGTCTAAAGTTGAGGCACAACTACCTAAGAATAATGCTAAACTAAAATAACTAATTGATTGAATAACTTTCATAATGTTCTGTATTGTGTCCGTCACTAATATACTACAAATATACTAAGCAAAAGAACGGTTAAAACCAAAATAAGTTAATTTTTGGTTAGAATTACCAGCAATTTAAAAAGTTTAATGCTTCAAAATAATGGCAACGCAAATTTAATTTTTAACTTTGTTTGAGTTAACACTAAATTAACAAAAATCATACCACAATATTATGGCTAAAGGATTACCAAAAAGAGCTGAAGATTTTTCGGCTTGGTACAACGAATTAGTAACCAAGGCAGACCTTGCAGAACATTCTGATGTAAGAGGCTGCATGATTATAAAACCTTATGGATATGCCATTTGGGACAATATGAAATCGGAATTAGACCGACAGTTTAAAGCAACAGGTCACCAAAACGCATACTTCCCCTTGTTAATTCCAAAATCTTATTTGAGTAAAGAAGCAGCTCATGTTGACGGATTTGCAAAAGAATGTGCAGTTGTAACGCATTATCGTCTAAAAAACGGTGAAGATGGAAAAAGTGTGGTTGTTGACCCTGAAGCAAAATTAGAAGAAGAATTAATTATACGTCCGACCTCAGAAACTATTATCTGGAATTCTTTTAAAAACTGGATACAATCTTACAGAGATTTACCTTTACTAATAAACCAATGGGCAAACGTAATGCGTTGGGAGATGCGTACTCGCTTATTTTTAAGAACGTCGGAATTTTTGTGGCAAGAAGGACATACCGCACACGCAACCAAAGCTGAAGCCATTACAGAAGCAGAAAAAATGCTAGAAGTATACGCTGATTTTGCAGAACAACACATGGCAATGCCAGTTGTAAAAGGTTGGAAAACAGAAACTGAACGTTTTGCTGGTGCTAACGAAACTTACTGTATAGAAGCATTAATGCAAGATGGAAAGGCTCTACAAGCTGGAACTTCGCACTTTTTAGGTCAAAATTTTGCCAAAGCTTTTGATGTAAAATTTGCTGATGCTAACGGAAAGCAAGAACATGTTTGGGCAACTTCTTGGGGAGTTTCTACACGTTTGATGGGTGCTTTAATCTTAACACATAGTGATGATTTTGGATTGGTTTTACCTCCTAAATTAGCTCCTATACACGTTGCCATTGTTCCTATATATAAAGGAGATGAACAATTAGCTCAAATTTCGGAAGTTGCAAATAAGATAAAATCCGAATTACAAGCTTTGGGAATTATTGTAAAGTTTGACGATGATACAAAGCGTAAACCCGGTTGGAAGTTTGCTGAATACGAAATGAAAGGTGTTCCTGTAAGAATTGCAATAGGACCTAAAGATTTAGAAAAAGGAACTGTAGAAGTTGCAAGAAGAGATACTTTAGAGAAAAACGGATACGAACAAGAAGACCTTGCTCCAAAGTTAAAAGCACTGCTAGAAGAGATTCAAGAAAATTTATTGAATAAGGCTAAAAGCTTTAATGACGAAAATACAACTACTGTTGAGAACTGGAATGAATTTAAGTCTGTTTTAGAAAACAAAGGTGGCTTTATTCTAGCCCATTGGGATGGGACAGCAGAAACCGAAGAAAAAATTAAACAAGAAACTAAAGCAACTATACGCTGTATCCCTTACGATACAATTGAAGAAGAAGGGAAATGCGTTTATTCTAGTAATAAATCGACGCGTAAAGTTTTATTTGCAAAAGCGTATTAAGAACTTTTATTTTGCGTGAGGGATAGAAATGGCATCCTTTTTTCTATTCGAGCTTTTTTTCGATAGAAAAAAATAATTACTCGAGAACTGATAGAAAAAAGATATAATGCATAGCCCGACTCTATTTTTATAGAGGCACGCCCAAACGACAATTTAAATAAAAAAACGAGAAATTATGATGGATCCGAAAGAGAGTCAGGAGTTAATTTTTAAGACTGTTAAGGAAAAAAGTATTTTAAAACAAGATTTATTTAACAATACGCTACTTAATTTTAAGGTACTAAAGCAGGTCCTTAAAGAAGTGGGAGATGATCTTGGAGAGCGTATAATGGCTATTGACGACCGTGTAATTGTTGAATATAGAGATGTTGATGAACACGAGGTGCATTTAAGAATTGCTGGAGATATATTAATATTTAATATGCATACAAATGTCTTTAAATTTGATTCTAGTAATAGCCTTTGGAAAACTAGCTATTTAAAAGATGACGAGACAAAAGGATATGCAGGGGTTATTAATATATATAATTTTCTGAATGATTCTTTTAAGTACAATAGAATAAATGACTCTGGATATTTAGTTGCTCGCTTATTTATAAACAAAGAAAACCATTATATGGTACAAGGAAAACGCCAGTTAGGTTTCTTGTACAACGATTTGATTAATGCAAAAATTGACAGAGAACAAATAAAAGCGCTGGTTCAATCTGTTATATTATATACTTTAGACTTTGACTTATTGGTGCCGCCTTATGATGTTGTAAAAGAGGTATCTGTATATGAAATGAAACAAATAAGTGACGGTCTAAAATTAAAAACAGCTAAGCGTTTAGGCTTTAAATTTGAGGCTGATAGTGCAGAATTTAAATAAAAAATTAAAAAAAAATTAAAAAAGTGTTGCAAGAAAAGAAAAGGCTTCTTATATTTGCACTCGCAATAACGAAATAACTACTTATTGCTTCTTTATTGGCCCGTTCGTCTAGGGGTTAGGACGCCAGGTTTTCATCCTGGAAACAGGGGTTCGATTCCCCTACGGGCTACTTTAAAAAACTAAATTAAATAGGGGGCTCGTGCAGCCTTCCCTGTGCAACCCATGCTTGCAGTCCAGACATGTTGCGTCGTGGCGCAGGTGGATGGGGACGT
>CALDTD010000053.1 GCA_937924345.1 uncultured Flavobacteriales bacterium
CGTAAAGCGTAACCGTTGGCCCGATGGTTGCTTTTATTTTAGAAATTTCGATTTTGTAATGCATTAGAGTGGTAATAATCTTATTCTTATTTTCCTCTAATTCTTCTTTATTTAAACTTGGGCTTCCATCTCCATAGTCGACTAATAAATCGATGTTAGGTAGTTGATATTGAGAAAGTTCTAGTTTTGGGTCGAATAATCCAAACTCTTCAACCAGACCGTTTAGTTCTTTTTTAGATAGTTCGGTAGTATCGTCTTGAGCGATAACAACTTCCATTTCATCTTCGTCTGCTTTAGCAGTTTCATCTTGTTTTTCTTCGGTAGGAATTACTACTTCAAAATCGTCTTCGGGTGTTTTAGTTGAAGGAGATGGTTCTGTAGGTTTTAAAACTGAAGGTTCTTCTTTTAATTTCGGCATTAATTCCTCGTCGGGAATTTCGACTTCTATTTCTAACTCGGGTGTAGGTTTTGGTGTAACTGTTTTTGTTTTAATTGGGGTATTAATATCAAAGTTTACAGCAGACGAAACTTCGTCGTTTTTAATATCTTCTTTTTTAACTGTATTGATCGCCTCTTTTTCATCTTCTGGTATAAATGATTGGTCTTCTTTATTAGATTTTAGATTTAGTTTCTCTAGCCAAGCAAAAGAGGGGTTAAATAATGCGATAACTGCTAAATAACCAGCAAAGGCAACAAACATTCCAGCGCCCACTATTCCTGCTATATTAGAAGCAGTTTTTATAATTTGGTAACCGAATAACCCCCCCATAAAATCGAGCGGTGATGCAAAAATAAATGCCATAAAAATTGATGACCAAACCATTGTGACAAAACTAATTTTTATGGTCCTCAACAAGGGCAATAATGTAATTTTAAAAAGTATTTTTACGCCTAATAAAAAGAAAATAAAAGGGAATGCGTATGATGCAATTCCAAACCAAACTTTTAAGAATTTATGAGCGGTAAATCCTCCTAATTTTCCTAGCCAATTTTTTACTATTACTTCTTCTCCGCTAAAAACAAAACCAAATGATTTTCCATCAATTATGCTATAATCGGATTTCCATGTAAAAAGATAAGAGGTAAAACTAATGAATAAATAAAGTGCTGTAAGAATAAATAGTAAACCTACAGATTTTTGGGTGCGCTCATCATTTATAAAGCTTTTTACTTTAGTTATTAATTTAGAATCGACTTTATCTTTTTTAGGTTTGGCAACCTTTTTAGAACGCTTTTTTGGTGCTTCTTCTTTGTCTTTAAATTTATTTTGCTTCGCCATGTTTTCTTTAACTATTACTTGTGGGGGTAAGGAATAAAAGTAATTTAAAAAACAATGGGCTTTTAGAGGATTAAGATTCGTTTTGAACGGTAAGCTGTTAGTCTATAATTTTAGTCTTGATAAACTCTTCAATTGCTATAGATTCGTCTGGCTTAAACCATTCGGTAATTTTATCTTTTCTAAACCAAGTTAGTTGTCTTTTGGCAAAGTTTCTGGTGTTCTTTTTTAATAATTCTGTTGCTTCTTCTTTCGTTAACTCTCCATCAAAATATCGGAAATATTCTTTATATCCAACAGTGTTTAATGCGTTTAAATGTTTGAAGGGAATTAATGATTTAACTTCTTCTAGTAGCCCCATTTCTAACATTAAATCTACACGTCGATTTATTCTATCGTAAACGATTTCTCTTTCTGTATTTAATCCTATTTTAATAATGTTGAAGTTGCGTTTTTTTGCTTGGTTTTTACGAAACGATGAATATTTTTTACCACTTACTCGAATAACTTCTAATGCACGAATGATGCGTTGGGGATTTTTCTGATTAATTGTTTCCCAAATTTCTGGATCAGCCTTTGCTAATTCTTCTTGTAAAGTTTCTAATCCTTCAGTTTCTAATATAGAGTTTAATTGTGCTCTTACATCTTCATCAGCAGGAATTTCATCTATTCCTTTGCAAACAGCATTTACATATAAACCAGAGCCTCCAACCAATATTGCAACATCTTTTGTTTTGTAAAGATGATCTAGTTTTGCAATGGCATCTTTTTCAAATTGACCAGCAGTGTACTTTTCTTGTATTGAGATAAAATCTACAAAATGATGTTTTGCTTGACCTAACTCTTCTTTACTAGGCTTAGCTGTACCAATACTCATTTCTTTAAAAAACTGACGACTATCTGCCGAGATAATCTCTGTTTGAAATGCATTAGCTAGTTTTATACCCAAACTAGTTTTTCCTATAGCTGTAGGACCTACAACAACAATTAAGTATTTTTGATTTTGACTCAAAACGATAATAAATTTGACTAAAAATAACTTAAATTCACTATTCTGGCAATTAAATAATGGACTATAAAAAGATAATTTTACATTTGTAGCTATGGAAGAAAATCAATTAATATTATTCGTAAAAAATAAAGAGTTAGGAAAGGTAAAAACTAGATTAGCCAAGACAATAGGTGACGAAAAGGCTTTGTTTATCTATAAAGCATTAATTGATCATACCCGTAAAACTGCTGAAAAAGTAGCTGCAAAGCGAAAGGTTTATTATTCTAAATTTATAGATTCTAACGACGAATTTGAAGGCGATTTATTCGAAAAAAATATTCAAGTACAGGACAATGATTTAGGCCTAAAAATGTACGGAGGTTTTAAAGATGCATTTGGAGAAAATGCAAAAAAAGTAGTTTTAATCGGTAGCGATTGTTACGAAATTAATGATCAAATTATTTCTGATGCTTTTAAAGCATTAGATAATCATGATTATGTAATAGGGCCAGCA
>CALDTD010000054.1 GCA_937924345.1 uncultured Flavobacteriales bacterium
ATATAAGTTACTTTGAAAACTTACGCTAGATCCATAACTTGGTGTGTAATTCCAATCCTGAGTCCACCTAAAAGCTGAATTATCGGGTCTAGCATAAAAATAATTCTCTCCACTAGGAATATCAAATTTAGAATAATAATAACCTGTTTGAAAAGGCGCTGACACAGTTTCCGTAACCCCATGAGCAGTATAACTGCCGGGATTCATTCCAGTATAATATACAGGCTGGTATTTTTTTAATTCTATACCAGTTTTATATACAGCAATATCAGATACTTTTATTCTAAAATCATTTATAGCTTTCATAATTATGCTGGACAATTATTAGCGCTTCCCGGTGCATACACGCATTCCACTCGTTTTCCCCATGAAAGTTCAATTCTATACGCCCCTCTATCAGCTTCTGCTTCTTGTATGGTATCAGCAAATTTACCTTGGGCTATTGCAGTGTTTATTTCGTCAAAACTTAAAGATATTGAAGCTATTGCTATATACTGCTCTTGCAATGTCGAACTTTCTATGTCTTTATAAGAAACATACTTGCCATCGTGAATTAAAAATTTATTTATGTTTTCGCCTCCTATTTGTGAATTGTCGCCAGCACATGCAAAAAGCGGAGGGGTATTATTGGGTAGATCTTCACCACAATCATTCATTAAAGGCAGCAGCTTACTTGAAAAATCTCCTACACTTAAACCTCTTAAAACTCCTAACGTGCCAGCAAGACCAGCTGCACCGACGTTTTTATTAAGGCCAGTTTTTAAACTTGAGATATTTGTAACTATAGGTGCTGCATGATTAGCTGCTGCTACATTTATTCCTTCTTCTGTAGGATCAGGCCCAGAAAAAATTTCTGGAGCTTTTTTGAATCCTTGGTTATAATCTGCTATGGTTTGATCTGAATATGTTGGCGTTCCATCTGTTCTAGTTAGCAACTCTGAAATAGTATTTTTAACATATATATTAGTCCACACATATCTTCTTTCATCAATAGGTGTGCTATCAGTTTCTTCTCCAACAGGAGGGCCACCCCCAGCACCATCACTACCTCCTTCTCCACCCGGAAGCCCCCCATCATAATCTCCTCCTTCTCCCGGCTCACAATTTCCTTCTCTCCAACAAGGATCATAATCGCCACCCGGAGGGGTCCACCCTCTACCGGGATCTCCACCATCTACAGGTTGCTCATCTATAATCTCCGGAGGGCAAGTGGAATCAAAATCTGGTAACTCAAAAACTCTATCTGGTGTAGCAGTTAATATTAATTGGTTTTCTATGAAAGGAATAGAAACATTTCTTCTTATATTGCTTAATGATTGTATAGCTTTAAAAGAGCCTTGACCTACAGATCCTTGAGAAGCTGAAAAAGATTGTTCCACCACTTTTCCGGCTAAAGGCATAATAATAGTATTATCAGAATTATATAACTCATTAAGATTTCCTTTAAGGTAAGTGTCATTACCCCTAATAGTCATATAATTATTTATATTACTTCCTTGGGCATTTATTTCTATTCTAACATCTTCTAAAGCAACTCTAGTCGGGGATTCAAATCCAACTTTAGTATAAGGTGTTCTTCTTGTTGTTAAAGAATAATTAAAACTGCTAACAAAACAGTAATTCTTCCCATCCACAGCCAAATAACTTCTTAATCCATTATAAGTTTTAAGCGAACTATCAAAAGAAGCTGGGACTTTATCTTTAAACTGAGTTTCTAAATATTTAATTCCGTGAAAAAAAGTAAATCCAGCATTAACTTTTATAGGCCTATAAGGAGAAACTTCATAAGTTAAATTTTCTAGATAACCGTAAATTACAAAAGTATTGAATTTTACTAAAGTTGGAGCTTCAGTTACTCCTGTGGCATGGAAGTAAGTGGGTAGCTGACCAGTTAAATCAAAAGTTAAATCAACTCTACCTTTTAAAGGTCCATTAGGTGCATAATTTGTAACTCTTCCATCTATATCCATAAGAGGATCAATAGATGGACTTAAACTGACATTAATACTTTCTGCGGGAAAAATATCATTATTCAACCTTACGGCATTACTTTCAAAAACTAAGAACTTCCCCCTATTGTCTAATTGAGTTACCGCCATAACGTTTTATTAATCCACTGTGCATTCAATACTAGATATTATTGTAGAATTTATACTTGTAGCAGTACCATCAACTTTACACACTCTATATTGAACTAGTTGACCCTCAGTAAAAGAAGCTACTCCTGAAAAATCTTCAAAAGTATAAACTGTTCCTGCAGAAGAAATTCCCTTGATAGCGAATTGAGCAACGACTCCGTTACTAGGCAATGTAGTTGGAGCCGAAGAAGCAGAACTAGTAAAACAATCTAATTCTTCATCAGAACCTCCAGAAGAAGGATTGACAACAGAAATTTCAAACCTAGCGCCGTTAGTAAAATCAGATAACGCTGTATCTGCTGTTAGAATTTTTATTTTTTTAATTTTGCCATTAAATGGCGCAATTGCAAACGGACTTTCTGTGCTGCTGCTTGTGTTAGCCGAAGTTGAAGAGTTTTCAAACAACGGATTGATATATATATCAGAAGAAGCACATCTTGTATGATAGTTTTGTATAAACTTGCCTTTGCAATAATTATTACTAGTAGTGTACGATCCTTTAATGTCTAAATCTCCACTATCATAAAATCTATGAGTATTTCTTGAAGTTACATAAGTGTTTGATGTATTTCCTGTTTGAAAATACAACCATTCATTTTGAAAATCGTAACCAACAATAAATTTATTATCTAACCCAGAAGAATATGTTGTAAACATAGTATCCACAGGACCACTGGAACTGGGATAATTTGACTGATACTTCATAATCATAGTATCAGAAGATGTTTGCAACCTTTGAGCAGAAGAGTTGCTGCCAGTTGCGTCTACTTTATAAACGGGAGTAATACCACCAACACCTAATCTTTTATTTGATAAATCTAATATAACACCATCAGTGCTTGAAACAGTTGAAGTAGGTTTACTTCTTCCAAAATGCAAACTATTTGTTCCATTGTAAGTTATAGAAGCTGTTTGAGCATAACCTTCTCTTCTAAAATATAAGTTGGCATAATTTTCATCTTCTAATATCAAAGTTTTATAGCTAGCACCATCTGTATTAGTGTTTGATATTAATAATCTTGCATCTGGATAAGTTTCAATATTTCCTATTCTTGTATTTTGAGTTATGTTAGAAACAAAAACTGCGCCACTTAAACCAAAAAACGTACCACTTGTTGCATTTGCCCCTGACGTGTACCCAAAATAAAAATCATTATCTGAATCAAAACCGCTATAAGTTACATCAATATCTGCAGCGTTTGTATTATCATTAAAAGAAAAACGCATCGCCTCTGTGGCATATAACTGTAAATTTATATCTGGATCTAAACCTGTGGCCTGATAAGCAAAACCATCTGAAATAAAAGTTCCGCTACCACTATGAAAATATAAGTAAGGGTGAGTTGCAGCTTTACCAGTTAAATAAAAATCATTAAGATAATTTTTAATAATACTGTATTTTGCCACACTATCATCAAAATTTATGCTTTGCCCAATTCCAGTGCCCCTTAAACCAATAGAAGCGTTTTGATCAATTGTTCCAGCTACTTCTAAATCATATATAGGATCTATGCCAGTATAATAAGACCCGATTCCAACTCTGTTAGTTGTCGCGTTAGTTGTAATTGAGGGGTTATCTTGATTAGCCCCTATCGTCATATCCGCCGCCCCAGTGGAGCGCACTTTATTTAAATTACTTGAAAAATCATCAAAAGTTATGTTATAAGCTGTGACATCATAGTCGCTAACGGGAATTAAATAATCCCCTTGCATACTTGAGGTTGATAGTAGGCTGTCTAATCTTTGGGCCATATATTATATTACACTTTAAAATTGAAAATTTAAATTAGTTTATGGTCTTAACATAGGACCAGAAACTCCTCCTCTGTTTTTTCCTATATAAGTTTGATAATTTAACCTAACTTGAGTCACATCATCTGCTGAAGCAGAAAAATCTTGCGAAATTAATCTTGTATTAGAACTATTAAAATTCCATAATTGACTGACTTGGTATGTATCATCACTTAATAATGTTAAAAATGTGCCATCAGGCATTGTTAATTCATCTCCATCTACTTCCGTTAAAAAATTTGCATCATAAATAATACCTTTTACATTGATAGAAAATGAATCAAAAGCTGAATCTGTTAAATAACTAAACATTCTTTTTGAAGTAAAATCATCTACTTCCATCGTAAAACTGGTATTTATAACTAAAGGCCAGCCAAAACTTACTTGCACTGGCCTTGTATTATTAATTGCATAAACTGGTATTTTAGGAACAGAAACATCAAAAGAAAAATTTGTTATTCTATTGCTAGTTGACTCTAAGCAAGTTAAAGATATGTCACTGGGTCTTGGAACTTTTACTTGCCTTTCAACATATTGGCCGCTAGCATTTAAAGAATTTTCTGCTGCTTCATTTTGTAAACCATAACCTATATCACCAAAAACAGATATATCCGCAGTTGAAACTGGAGTTTGACCGTATTGAACTGAATAAGAATAAGAAGTTAAATGACCTTCATCAAAACCCAGTATTCTATTATCATAATGAATTGAACCTCTTAAAGCTCTATTTAGACCTGTATAAGGCTGAAGAACATCTACAAAATTTAAATCTCTAGTTATAGAAACTGTTGATTCTGGAATATCAGAAATAACTTGATTAACACATCCTTGACCAAGAATATTAACAGGTTTAGTTTTAACATTATAAGAAGCGCTAACAGAACTTACACCCTGCAACTTTACTCTGTTTAAAAAAACTGTTTGATTATAATTTGTAAACGCGCTTGCCATTACTGTTGTTTCTTCTTAGTGGAATCTAATAATCCTCCAGATCTTTGTTCCGTGTTTATGACCTGCATAACAACCTGTTTGACTTTCTTGGAAAAGTCTGCATATTTTTCTGCTTGAGTTTGAGGTGCGCTTCCTTCTTCATTTGTGTTTGTTTCTTCAGAAGAATTACCTCCTTGGGCATTAACAGTTATGTTAACTGAAACATTATTAGTTGAACTTGTATTGGTATTAGTTTCCGTCATACCACCGCCAGCTCCACCGTCAGAAACCATTCCCCCGTCTTGGAAACGAGCTATTCCAGAATTAATACTGTTTAAGCCGCCAACTCCATATTTTCTTACTGCGTTGCTGTTTACAACATATTCTCCACCTGTTAACATCGCAGGTATAGAATCTGTAATTCTATTTCCGTAAGGAATATAACCACCACTATTAGCTCTTAGGAAACTAGCATTTTTAAAATATCCTCCTGTTTGCCCTAAAGCGCCCATGCTAAACATGTCTGCTTGACCTAGAGGGCTTGTTATACTTTGTCCTCCAATATTAGTATTTCCTATATTTAATCCACCAAATGATTGCGTTATTTCCCCACCACCAAAATCTCCTCCACTTGTAGTACTGCTAGTAACATTAGCGCCCCCACTACCTATAGCACCTATACCAGCAGAAATTCCAGCCATAGCAACACTTGAAATTATCTGAGCAATCATTTGTCTTTTTTTAGCTTTTTTCTCCGCTCTTTTTTGTCTTCTTATTGCGTCTAACTGTTTTCTTTGTTGATAGTATTCTTTTATGAAAACTGTATTATCTTGAGCAAAAGCAGATAACTGATCACTTGTTGCAGATAAGTTGACTCTAGCTGAAGCATCTGAACCTTCGGCTGAAATCATAGAACCTAATGCTACATTTTCTGATAACTTTCTTTCTCCACTTTTAAGTCTTCCGCCAGAAGCAAACCTAGGAAACGCTCCGTAATTTATACCATCTAAAGCTTTAGGCCCACCCATCCCCTTTACGGCTTCTCTGTTTAAAACATATTCTCCGTCTTCCAATAAA
>CALDTD010000055.1 GCA_937924345.1 uncultured Flavobacteriales bacterium
TCAGTAAAGACTATTTAAATAAATTTAATTTTCTAAATGATTATGAATTATTAAAATTTAATGTCAACTTATTAGTGACGAATATTAAAATAAGTAACCAAAATTACTTGTATACGTACTTAATTAGTAACCTTATTAAGGTCTAAATGATGAAAATATTAAACTATGCTGATTTTAAATTTAACCATAAAAAATGGTTAGACTTTGTAAGAGATGATGTTAAGAATTAATCATTAAACCCAAGATAGTTTTAATCTCTTTTGATGAATACAATTCTTTAAAAGGAACGAATTACTTGTTAACTGGAAAGAACAGAACTGTACTTTTAAAGTCTTTGGAGGAAGCAAAAACAGGAAAATTAGCTGAGCATAAGTCAATAGATGAATTATAACATCATGAAAATCAATAATTTGTAAATTAAACTTGCAATAAAATGCTAATATTTTTTTATTTAAGCGTAAGG
This sequence comes from uncultured Flavobacteriales bacterium, assembly GCA_937924345.1. Taxonomy (GTDB): domain Bacteria; phylum Bacteroidota; class Bacteroidia; order Flavobacteriales_D; family Parvicellaceae; genus S010-51. The sequence continues at coordinate 464 of CALDTD010000055.1, forward strand.
GATAGAAATATTGTTTGAGCTCCTTTTTTATTTTGATAAAAAAGAGCGAGTACAGATAGCCCGACCGAAGGGAACGCCCAAAATTAAAAATTAAACCTTAAACACTTCCAACTATGTACCCACCTGTCCAAGCGGCTTGAAAGTTAAAACCTCCAGTAAGCGCATCTATATTTAATAACTCTCCAACAATATGTAAAGATGAATATTTTTTTGAAGTGAAACACGAAAAATCAATCTCTTTTAAATCTACTCCTCCGCAGGAAACAAATTCTTCTTTATTAGTGCTTTTTCCGTTGACCTGGATTTGAGAGTTTTTTATAATTTCTTGCAATCGATTCAAATCTTTTTTTCCTACTTCTGCCCAAATTTTATCTTGTGGAATTTTAGCATATTCGACCAACGAAACCCACATTCGCTTTGGCAAATCAAACAAATTGGTATTTACTATAGCCTTTTTAGGATGATTAAGTTTCATTTCGGAAAAAGTATCAACCACATCTTCTGAATCGTAATTTAAGCACCAATCTATTTGTATTGTAAACTTATAGTCTAAAGCATACAGCTCTCTTGCAGATATTGACGATAGTTTTAAAATAGAAGGGCCACTTACTCCCCAATGGGTAATTAATAACGGTCCAGATTCTTTAAATTTTGTCTTAGCAATTTTAACTCCTGCATTGGGTGCAACTACTCCAGCTAAGCCTCTAAAACGTGTATCTTTTGTATTAAAAGTAAATAAGGAAGGTATATTTTCGTGCGTTTTAATACCAAGAAGCTCTAATTGGTTTAAAATAGTTTTACTATTTCCACCTGAGGCTAATACTAATTTTGACGCGATAAATTCTTCAGTGTTTGTGCCAACCTCCCAAACATCATTTTCAAACTTAAAACTTTGTACAGCCTGTTGTTTTATGACTTCTATTCCTAATCGATCAACTTGATGGGTAAGACAATCTATAATTGACTGTGAATCGTCGGAGACAGGAAACACACGATTATCGTCCTCTATTTTAAGAGAAACACCTCTACTCTCGAACCATTCCATTGTATCGCCAGTCATAAATGTATGAAAGGGTCCCATTAATTCTTTTTGCCCCCTTGGATAAAACTTAACCAATTCCTTCGGTTCAAAACAAGCATGTGTTACATTGCATCGTCCACCGCCAGAAATTTTAACTTTTGCCAAGACTTGTTTTCCTTTTTCAAGAATAACTACCTTTTTATCGGGGTGCTTCTCTGCATAATTAATTGCAGAGAAAAAACCTGCTGCACCTCCCCCCACGACTAAGAAGTCAATTTTCTGTTTACTCATAACTCATTTTATTGTCCTCCGAAAACTTGGGTGGCATAAATTTTATTGGTTTCAAAATCTACTGATAGGGCTATTCCTGTTTTAGAAAAGTCTTTAGTAATTATATTTTTATAATGCCCTTTAGAATTTCGCCACATCTGAACCAAGTCATTTGCAACTTGCTGATAAGTAGAATTTATAAACAACTTCCCTTTTTTATCTCTAATCTCAGTATTAAAAAGTGTGTAAGCAACGTTTTCTCCAATAGCAGAAATTTTACCCCCAACCATCTCTACTCTATCTTGCGGGGTTTTTGTTTTTGACTTATTTTGAAAATGAGTTAATTTCTCTTTTTCATTCATCCAATCGGCATGAAGCTGAGCTGCTTTTTTTAGATAAACATCATTCTCTAAACTTTCCAGCTTTTTCTTAGCCCTTAGACTATCGATTTTATGGTGGATAAGAATCTCGAGTGTTTCTAATTGTTTGGACAAATTTTGATTCGTGAACAGTTTATCTTGAGCATTGCTAGCTAAAGAAACTATAAACACACCTAAGAATAAAAAATAATTATAAGTAAAACGCATAAGCTATTCGAGTAAATTTACATAAATATGCTCAAATAACATTCCAAAGAAGATTAATCAATAAAACAATTTGTCTTCTTGTTTATTTAAACTGCTAGTGATTACTTATCAAAAGATTGAGGACTATTATTTTTAACTTTTATATTGCCATCTAGTTTCGTAATTCTAAATTCTGTTCTACGATTTGCTTGATGCTCTTCATCACTACATTTAGACCTAACTCTTCCTTCACAAGCACAATGATTTATTAATTGAGATTCTCCATATCCTTTTCCACTAATTCGTTCTGGTCTAGAGATTTTTGCTTTAATATATTTTGCAGAAGCTTTTGCTCTTCGATCTGATAGTTTTTCGTTGTAAGCAATTTTCCCTCTACAATCTGTATGAGAACCTAATTCGACATACATACCAGGATTTTCGTTCATAACCTTTACAATTTTATCTAATTCAAGTGCAGCATCGTCTCTGATGTAATATTTATTGTAATCAAAGTAAATAGGATTAATCTCGATAAACTTACTTAAGTCCAT
>CALDTD010000056.1 GCA_937924345.1 uncultured Flavobacteriales bacterium
TGTCCCCTCACAAATTGTTGCAGTACTTGTTGTATTGTTAGCTGCAGCTGGTTGGCTGTTTACCGTGAAGACTACATCATCTGATGAACCTGGACAAGAACCATTTCCTGCTACTGTATATCGAACTCTAACTGTTGAATTTGAGCTAATATTACCCGAGTTATAACTAGAACCTGATACGGTTCCTGCTCCGCTTATCTTAGACCATGTTCCTCCTGAAGGTGTTCCAGTTAAATTCTTTACTGTCCCTTCACAAATTGATGCAGCACTTGTTGTATTATTTGCAGCTGCAGAGTTTGAATTAACTACAAAAGATACATTATCTGTTGATCCCGAACATTATTATTTACATCAAAGCTTACTGAACTAGTTGTAGCTGCACACCCTCCTGAAGCAGGGGTAGTGTATACAACGCTCACTATTGTGTTTGAAGATACATCTGCTGGGGTATAAGTATTTCCAGAAATTGTCCCTCCTCCAGAAGTTACACTCCAAGTTCCTCCACTAGGAGTACCAACTAATAACTTCGTATCATTTTCACAAATTTCTGTTGAAGCTGTATTATTCGTTGCACTACCAGGATTAGGATTTACAGTAAACTCCACATTATTACTTACCAAATCAGCACATCCAGGATTACCATTAATAGTATAATTAATAGTAACATTCGTACTAGTCATTACATTACTCGGTGTATAAGTATTTCCAGAAACTGTTCCGCCTCCCGAAACTATCGTCCAAATTCCACCAGAAGGGCTTCCTATCAAATCTTTTGTTTGCCCTACGCAAATAGAAGAGTTATCCGTCGTATTTGCGATTGTTGTAATTTCTTCTCCAACATTAAAAGTAACATTACTAGTTGTTGAAGGACAAGTTCCGTTTGATGGAACTGTGTAACTTATTGTAACTGAAACTGTAGATGAAACATTATCGGGAGTATAAGTTGAACCTGAAATAGTTCCTCCACCAGAAACAATTGCCCAGATTCCACCTACTGGAGCTCCAGTTAGCTCTTTCGTACTATTTTCACAAATTGCACTTGTATCTGTGATATTATTCGCTGCTCCAAGATATGGGATAACTGTAATATCAAAATCACTTGACAAGCCTTCTCCACAAGAATTAGCTGCAGTTACAGACAAAGTTCCTGAAGTAGCGGAAGCAGAAAAATCTATGTCTACAGAATTTGTACCTTGACCAGAAACAATATTACCACCTACACCTGAGTAATTCCAATTATATGTAAGCCCTGGAACACTGTTTATAGAAAAATTAATTCCTGACTCTCCTTGACAAACTGAGGATACTCCTACTATAGAACTAGGTGCAGGAGGTGGAGTTGTTGTTATTTCTTCCCAACCATTATTATCCCAGAAATTAATCTTTCCTGAAGAAACATTATAGATCAATAAACCTTCTTTAGGCTTAATTAAGTCTCTTTCTGCATCTGTTAATCTAGGTATAAGAAACCCTAAATCATCTGCATCAATATCTAATATAGCTGAAGGATCCGGATCATTTCCTGTTTTATTTACAGCAACCCCATATTCAGAAGGTATATTTGTCCCAAAATTATTCCCAACAAAATCAACACATGGAGTAACCCAATTTGAACCATCAAAATAGGATAATTTATTTATATTCTTATTAAAAATTAATAACCCTAACGCAGGCGACAAGACCGAACTTGTATCGTTTACTCTTGGCAAGAGTAGCCCTTTTTCAGTTGAACTTACATCTAAAATAGCCGAAGAATCAGGAGAGGCTCCAACATTATTTATTGCAACTCCATTGCCTGTTGAAATGCCTCCCGAATTAACCGAAACTTGTTCTGACTTTAATTCAAACCACCCTGTTGAAGAATATATTGTTAATGCTTGTATAGAAGTACTGTAGATCAATAAGCCTGAGACAGGATTATTTAACGCATCTCTTTGACTTGTAGTCATTCTAGGAATTAAAAGTCCTTAATTAGAACTCTTTACATCTAAGATAGATGATTCAGCAGGATCATCACCTATGGCACTAATACCGGCTACTTGAGAAAAAATAAACACTGGAATAGTCAACAGGAATGTAAAAATAATGTTCTTTACCATAATTTGTTGAGTTATTTTGTATTGCAATATAATTACTTAACAAACTAAAAAACAAACATGGAATCATAAAAAACAATATTATAATACGAAACACTACTTTTTTATGACAAATGACTCTAATGACACTCAGGATTTTAAATTAACGTAGGTAAAAAAATTAGGTTTTACCTTCTGTAAAATCAACCAATATTTAATCTAAAGAAAAGTTGTTTTTAATCTGTCAAATAACTCATTTGTTAAACTGTAAAAAATAACCCTTTAACCAAACAGATTCTTTAAGACATCCTCAACCTTATTTACTAAAACTAATTCTATTTTATATTTATCTTGAATAATTCCTTTGTTATGTCTAGAAATAAAAATACGTTCATAACCCAACTTTTCTGCTTCAAAAATTCGTTGTTCTATTCTAGGAACAGGTCTAATCTCACCTGATAATCCAACCTCGGCTGCAAAACAAGTTTTAGAATCTATACTTAAGTCCACATTGGAAGATAAAATGGCACAAACTACCGCTAAATCTATAGACGGATCGTCGACTTTTATTCCTCCTGTTATATTTAAGAAAACATCTTTAGCTCCTATTCTAAAACCACATTTTTTCTCTAGAACTGCCAATAGCATATTTAACCTTCTTAAATCAAAACCTGTAGCAGAACGTTGTGGAGTTCCATAAGCAGCTGTACTTGCTAGAGCTTGTATTTCGATTAATAATGGACGGGTTCCTTCCATTGTTACGGCTACTGTCACTCCACTTAACTCTCCATCGGTATTACTCACTAAAATCGCAGAAGGGTTTTCTACTTCTTTCAGTCCTGTACTAGTCATTTCATAAATTCCTAGTTCGTTGGTGCTACCAAATCTGTTTTTTACACTCCTCAATAATCGATATAAATGATTTCGGTCTCCCTCAAACTGTAAAACAGTATCTACCATGTGCTCCAAGACTTTGGGACCTGCTATAGAACCGTCTTTAGTTATATGTCCGATTAGAATAATCGGAACACCTGTTTCTTTAGCATAGCGCATCATTTCTGCAGTACACTCTCTTACTTGAGAAACGCTTCCTGGGCTTGATTCTATAGTTGGAGTTTGTAAAGTTTGAATAGAATCTATAATGATAAAGTCGGGCACTAAATTCTTTGCGTGTTGAAATATATTTTGCGTATTTGTCTCAGTTAATAAAAAGCAGTTTGCTTCGTTGTGTTTTATTCTATCTGCGCGCATTTTTATTTGTTCTTCGCTTTCTTCGCCAGAAACATAAAGTACTTTCAACTTACTATTTAACGCAATATCTAAAAGTAATGTAGACTTACCAATCCCTGGTTCTCCCCCAATTAATGTAAGTGACCCAACAACTATCCCACCTCCTAAAACACGATTAAACTCTTTATTAGATAACTTGTAACGCCTATTCTCTAAAGGAACGATTTCGTTAATATGATGTGGCTTTGTATTTTTTTTAAAAGAATCACCATGTAAAATTTTGTCCCTTACATTCTCTTTTTGTACAATTTCTTCTACTAGAGTATTCCATTCATTACACCCAGGACACTTACCCAACCATTTTGCTGTTTGTGTTCCACAATTTTGACAAAAAAATGCCGATTTTATCTTAGCCATATTACAAAGTTACGACCCTACTCCGTAAAGATATTACGTTGAAGAATATATTTTTAGCTCCTAATAGCAAATTATTTGAATTTATTAAAAAACAGAAGAAATCAGTTAGTATCTTTAGTCTCAAAAACTAATTATGAGTTTAAAATTGGATGACTTCTCGTACGAATTACCTGAATATAAAATTGCAAAACACCCACCAAAAGAACGTGGTAATTCAAAGCTATTAGTTTTTAACAAAGGAGAAATTCAACACCATAAATTTAGCTCTATTACAGAACAATTATCTAAAGGCTCTACATTAGTCTTTAACAACACAAAGGTAATTCCAGCTAGAATAATTTTACATAAAGATACTGGAGCAAGAATAGAAATCTTTTTATTACAACCAATAACTCCATCAAGAACGCACGAAGAAGTAATGGTTAGTGAGAGTATTTGCTCTTGGAAGTGTATGATTGGCAATGCAAAACGATGGAAACAAGGAACTTCTCTTGAAAACAAAGCATTAAACCTAAAAGCAACCAGAACAGGAGCGGATGAAGTAACCTTTGAATGGAAAGGAATGACTTTTAGTGACTTACTAACTGAGATTGGAAAAATGCCGCTCCCCCCCTATATTCATAGAGAAGTAGAACAAGAAGATAAAGACCGTTACCAAACAGTATACTCTAAAATAGATGGCGCAGTTGCAGCACCTACAGCAGGTTTGCACTTTACAGACAGTATTATTAATGAGCTAAATGCAAAAGGTATTCATTCTAAACATGTAACACTTCATGTTTCTGCTGGCACATTTCAACCAATCAAAACAAATGACATAGTTGAACACCCCATGCATAACGAGCAAGTTTGGATAGAAAAAGACACAATAGCATCGTTACTTGCCTCCTCAAAAACCATTGCAGTAGGAACAACATCTATGCGAACATTAGAAAGCCTTTACTGGTATGGTGTAAGACTTCAAAATAAAAAAGAAGACTTTTATATTAAAAAAGAGGACGCTTACGAAATGGAGGCGATTGAAAAAACAATTGCTTTGCAGAATGTTTTAGATTACATGGAGAAACATCAATTAAATCGTATTGGTGGACAAACTGAAATCTTTATTTACCCTGGTTATAACTTTAAAATGTGTGATGGCTTAATTACAAACTTTCATATGCCCAACTCTACTTTGGTTCTTTTAATTGCTGCATTTGTTGGAGAAAGTTGGAGAAAAATTTACCAAGAAGCTTTAGATAATGACTATAAATTTTTAAGCTATGGAGATAGTTCTTTGATTTTACCTTAAAGTTCTAAAAAGTAATCAGTCAATATACTTTTTTTCTTCAATTTTTCTTAAAAGAAATTCAGAATAGCCTTCTTTTTCTTTGGCTTTGTTCCAATACTCGATTGCTTTTTCAGTTTTACCTAAAAAATAATTTACATCACCATAATGTTCAAGAACTACTGCAGAGTTGTCTCCGCCATAAAGTAAAGCTTTGTCTAATTTATCTTCGGCTTCTATATACTTTTTTTGTTTGAATAATACCCAAGCATAGGTGTCTAAAAAATTAGCATTCTGAGGACTAACTTCATTTGCTAATTGAATCATATTTTCAGCTTTTTCTAATTGCTCTCCTTGAATAGAAAGGTAATAACTATAATTATTCAACAAAGTAGCGTTTTGTGGAAACAGAGCTAAAGACTGATCATAATTATCAAAAGACGATTTATATTCTTTCTTATTGTAGTACGCATCGCCCAGGCGTTGATAAAACTCTGAAAGCATTTTTGGATTGTTTAATACTAATTCTTTCCCCGTATTAAAACTTTCGATTGCTTTTTCATTGTCTCCTTTCTGCAATCTAGAATACCCGCTAAAGAAATAATAAAGTGGCTGTGTCGGAAAAAGTTCTATTGCTTTTTCACTATCAATCATTAGAGAATCATACAGTTGTAAATCTGCTTCTAAAAATACAATTTGATTCCAAATTAAATATTGACCTGCATCTAACTCAACTGATTTTTTATAAGCAGTAAGCGCTAATTTATCTTTTCTTTTTTGAATATAAATTTCTGCAATTGCAGCATAGCTTTTCGCTTCGTTGGGATGAGCAACAACCAACAACTTCGCTAATTCTTCGCCTTGGTCTTTCGTAAATTCATTTTCTGTTTTTAAATAACCTAACAATATTTGAACTTTAGTATCTATTGGCGCATTTGAATTTTCAAAAGCTTTCTTCAATTCGTAAAATGCTTTTTCTTCCTCTCCTTTTTCTTTATGATAAGCATATAAAGCAAAGCGAATATTCTCATTATTTGGATCTACTTCTAAAACTTTTTGGTAAAGCGCCAGAGACTTTTCTGATTCACCTTTTTCTTCATACAACTCGGCTAACAAACCGTAATAAGCTCCATTATTAGGATGTTCTTTTATTAAGTTTTCAACTTCCTTAATCGCATTATCTATCTCTCCTAATTGCAAATAAAGACTTTGCTTGTGCATTGCTAGCTCTTCTGTATTACCAAGCTTTTGTTGAATTTTATCATACACGGCTAAAGCCTCTCTTTTTTTACCTAACATTAGATAATTTTCGGAAAGCGTAAATAAATACTCTTGCTTTTCTGGGTGCATTTCTGCTAATTCTTCATATAACTTTAAAGAAGCTTCGTACAAACCATACTTCTGATAAATAACTGCAAGGTTCGTTTTATACCAATCATTACCAGCATTTAAATCAACAGCTTTTTTTGCGGCGTCAACCGCTTCGTTACCTTCTTTTTTATAATCGTAAATTCCAGAAAGTTCAAAATATGTTGCAGCACTGTTTGGCTGAATTTTTAAACCTTTAAGAAATAACTCTTGTGCTAAATCGTAATTGCCTATTATTTTTTGAGTTGTAGCCTCTATAAAGTTGGAAGCAAACTCATTTTCCTTCTTTTGACTTAACTTACTATCCTCTTTATTACCCGCAACGTTCTTCTTAGCGTTACAACTTGTAACAAGAACAGCAATAAAAAAAATATAAATTAAATACTTCAAAAGGCTTACTCGTTTATTTGGGTAAAGTCACCAATGCTTAGTTCTTTACTTCTTCCATTGTAAATTACTTTATTACCAACCATACTATCAGCAATATTCGCATTCTTAATAGTTGAATCTAACTGAACAATCGTGTTTTTTACAATACTATTTTCAATAACACTATTTGCCCCAATAGAAACATGAGGACCAATTATACTATTCTTAACTACTGCATTATCACCAATAAAGCAAGGTTCAATAACTATTGTATCTTCTAACGTAGCAATTGGCGAAATATTATCCTTCTCAGCTTCAAACTCTAACACTCTTTGATTAGAGTGTATAGTAGCTTTATAATTTCCACAATCTAACCATTCTTTAACTTCACCAGTTTTAAACTGAAGCCCTTTTTGCTTCATATTCTCCAAAGCATCGGTCAATTGGTACTCTCCTTTATCCATAATTTTATTATCGATAAGGTATTGTAATTCGTTTGCTAAATTTTCACCATCCTTAAAATAGTAAATTCCAATTATTGCTAAGTCAGAAACAAATTTGGTTGGTTTTTCTACAAAATCTGTAATTATTTTTTCTTCATTCAATTTTACAACACCAAAAGCACTAGGATCTTCTATCTGATTTACCCAAATAATACCATCTGCTTCGTTATCTAACGTAAAATCAGCCTGAAATAATGTATCTGCAAACCCAACAACAACATTTCCTTTTAAAGACTCTTTTGCACATAAAATAGCATGAGCTGTACCTAGTGCTTCATCTTGATGATAAATTGATCCTTTAGCACCTAGTTCTTCAGCTATTTTCACTAAATCTTCTTCAACTTGCTTACCAAAATCTCCGATTATAAAAGCAATTTCATCTACTTTTTCTGCACAAACTTTAGTAATGTCTTCGACTAATCTTTGTACAATTGGCTTTCCTGCAACAGGAACTAATGGTTTTGGGACAGTTAATGTATGTGGTCTTAGTCTTGAACCTCGACCAGCCATTGGTACTATAATTTTCATCTTAATATCTTATAATCTTGATTAAATGCAATTCGTAAGAGGTAATCTTCTCACAAATAAACAAATAATATTTTAGTTAAGTTCTACTACTCTATTTATTGAGACTAATTTAACATCAATTAGCCCCTATAAATAAGCAAAAAACACTTAAAATCTACTCTAATTTATTTAACTCCAGTACTACCAAAACCTCCTTCACCTCTCTCTGTTGAAGATAATTCTGAGACTTCTTTCCATTCTGCTGATTCGTATTTTGCGATTACGAGTTGTGCTATTCTCTCTCCATCTTCGATAATGAAATCTTCACTAGAAAGATTGACTAACAAAACACCTATCTCACCTCTATAATCTGCGTCAATTGTCCCTGGAGCGTTTAAGACTGTAATTCCTTTTTTATATGCCAAACCACTTCTAGGCCTAACCTGTGCTTCAGACCCTTCGGGCAATGCAATAAAAAGACCTGTTTTAATCAATTGCCGTTGTAATGGTTTTAATACAATTGGAGTATCAATATTTGCACGCAAATCCAAACCTGCTGAAAGTGGCGTAGCATATTGAGGAGTTTCATGCTTTGATTGATTAATAATTTCTATTTTCATAATAATCTTTTTGTAAACCTTGTTGGTAATAATCGTTTGAGTGTTTTTTGTTCTAAAAATATAACAACCCCTAAAAACATAGTGAGTAATAATGCATGATAAGCAAACACACCAAAGTTAAATTCGCCTGTTAAATCTTGTCTATATCGAACAAAAAATAGTCCTAAAGCTACAATTACATAAGCCCCAATCTTTTTTAAATTGTAAGGAATAGGGTAATACTTTCTTCCTAAAAAATAAGACACAAGCATCATGCTAACATAACAAATAAGCGTTGCCCAAGCAGAAGCGACATATCCATAAGTTGGGATAAGAGCTAAATTTATAATAATTGTAACAATTGCTCCCCCTATAGAAATAAATGCTCCATAGATAGTCTTATTTGATAATTTATACCAAATGGATTGATTAACATAAATACCTAACGATAAGTTTGCCAACAAGAGTATTGGAACAATATTTAAACCTGTCCAATAAACTGTGTTTGGGGTAAAATATCTAAATATTTGTAAGTTTAGCGCTACAGCTAAAAACATAAACGTTACAACAATAACAAAGTAATTCATAATTAAAGAGTAAGTTGAAGTTGCATTTTTCTCTTTTGCCTCTTTAAAAAAGAATGGTTCTGCCGCATAACGATAGGCCTGAATTGCCATAGTAATTATCATTGTGATTTTATAATTAGCCCCATAAATCCCCAACTGAGTTTGTGCCATTT
>CALDTD010000057.1 GCA_937924345.1 uncultured Flavobacteriales bacterium
ATAGTACAATTCGGAACTAGTCAAAATAATACAGGCGAGATTAAGGGTAAAGTATTGGAGTTAGAAACTGGAGATCCTTTACCTTTTGCCAATGTGTATGTAAAAATTGGAGAGCAATTAGTCGGTTCAGCAACTGATATGAATGGAAACTTTACAATTAAACCGCTGCAGCCAGGAGTGTATAATGTTAATATATCTTATGTAGGAATAGTTAAAGAAGTCCTTGGAGTGGAAGTAACACCTCAGAAAATTACTTACTTAGATGATTTTCAGTTTAGCGAAGAAAACTTACTTGGAGGTTATGATGTTATAGAGTGGAAAAGAAAGCTAATAGACAAAGGAAATCCTTCTATAGAAAGTATTGGGATGAAAGAAATTCAACAAAGTGTATTGGCTAGAAGTCCTGTTGAGTTGCTTGAAGTAATTGTTCCAGGTGTAAGCGTAAATACTAACGGAGAAGTAAATATTAGAGGTTCAAGAACTGGAGATGTGGGGTATTATATAGATGGAGTAAAGTCAAGTTCTTTAGCTGGAATTCCCGGTAGAGCAATTGGAAATATGTCTGTCTATACAGGTGGTGTACCTGCACAATATGGAGATATAACAGGTGGAGTAATAATTGTAGAGACAATTAGTTATTTTGATTTGTATAACGCCAGAAAAGCACAACAAAACCGATAGAATTTGTTTTTTCGTAAAAAACATATCGCAAAGAAAACCGATGAGGAAATTATAGCGCTTTATCAAATTAAGCAGAACAATAATTACATAGGCGTTTTGTACGAACGCTATTATCATATTGTATTTGGTGTTTGTCTAAAGTATTTAAAATCAATTCCAGAAAGTGAAGATGCTGTAACCCTTATTTTCGAACGGTTAATTACTGATTTAAGAAAAACCAAGGTTCAAAAATTTGGACCTTGGTTATATCGAGTTGCCGTAAATCATTGTCTGCAACAAATCAGAAAAAGAAAGTTGCTAACTGTAGATTTTAATCATTTAGAAGAGGTTTTAATTGCTAGTAGTCAATCAGAATTATTAGAAGAACAAGACAAGGAGGAGTTGTTGCAATTTCTTGAAGCTGCAATTCTACATTTAAAACCGAATCAACAAAAGGCAATTTCCTTATTTTATATTTATAAAAAAAGTTATGAAGAGGTTGCTATGTTAACAGATTCAGATTTAAAAAAAGTGAAAAGTAATATCCAAAATGGTAAGCGTAACTTAAAGTTATTATTAGAGAAACAATATAATCAATTTATAGAGAGTAATAATGGTTAAGAAAACTAACATATTGTTCACAGCAGAAAATATTAAGGCATATTTAGCTGGTGAATTTTCTAAAGTTGAGAGGGCTAAGTTTGAGCAATTAATTGATCAGAACCCTTTTTATAGAGATGCGTTAGAAGGGTATAAAAGTCAATCGAAAGGCCTCGATATTATTGATCAGTTAAAACATAATAATAAATATAGGTCTAAGAAAATAAGTGGTGCTTACTATATAGCCGGAGTTGTTTTTATTTTAATTAGCGTTTGGGTTTGGTATAATTTATCTTATAATCAAACTAGAGAAAAAGGTGAAACATTAATTAAAAAGTCATCAAAAAAAATCGAGAAAGAGTTTATTGAAAATAGGGAGAAGTCAAATGCATTAACCAAAACAATGAAGGTTCAAAAAGCTGATTCAAAAGAGCTTATTGAAAAACATAAGTTGTATGTTTCTAAAAATAATAAAAATGAGTTAAACGTTAAACGTAAGTTGAATTATGTTTCTATACCCAAAAGGCCAATTACATCAATAGAAGTAAAACAAAAAAAAGCCCTAGTTACAGAATCAATTCCATTAGTCTCTATTTATGGATTTATTGTGGTAGATTATTCAAAGATTAAAGATGGGAATCAAATAAAAAAACAAACGCTTAATTTAAAAAGTGTACCTGCGAGTAAAGAAAATAAAAGCTCAAATTTAGAAACACATCAACTAAAGACTGAGCAAATTGATTATATAGAGTTTTTTAGTAAAAGTCAAGAATTGTTTTTAGCCAATAATTTTAAAAAAGCATTAGAGGGGTATAATCAAATTTTAGAGCAATACCCTACGGATGTAAATGCTCATTTTTATAGCGGATTATGTTATTACAATTTGAATCAAAATAAAAAAGCTATCAATAGTTTTAATATTGTTCAAACGCATTACTACAATACTTTTTCTGAAGAAGCAGAATGGTACAAAGCCAATGCGTTATTAGATATGAATGATATTAAAGACGCAAGATTATTACTTAAAAGTATTATTCAAAAAGATGGTTTTTATGCTGAGCAAGCAAACAATTTATTGAACAGCACGAATTAAAGCACTTCTTTTTTCTATATCTTAGCTTAAAGACTTTGTTATGCTACCAATAAAAGATTATTCTAAAATTATATTTATAGATATTGAAACCGTTCCTGTTGTTTATAATTTTAATGATTTAGACGAAAGAGGTAAAGACCTTTGGGGAAAGAAGACTAAATTTTTACAAGAAAGAGAAGAAAAAACTCCTGAGGAAATTTATGAGCGAGCGGGTATTTATTCCGAATTTGCTAAAGTAGCTTGTATTTCAATTGGTTTAATCGTTCAAAAAGGAGGCGAAGAACAAATTCGTTTAAAGTCTTTTGCTCACGAAGATGAGAAAGTCTTACTGCAAGAATTTATCAATATTTTAAATACAAAGTTTAATGCTTTCGATTATTTATTGTGTGCTCATAATGGTAAAGAGTTTGATTATCCTTTTTTGGCAAGAAGAATTGTAATTAACGGTTTAAAACTGCCAACTATATTAAATACTGCTGGAAAAAAGCCTTGGGAAGTAAAACATTTAGATACAATGGAGCTTTGGAAGTTTGGTGATTATAAGCATTATACATCGTTAGAATTGTTGACGTATGTTTTTAATATTCCAACACCAAAAGATGATATAGATGGGAGCCAAGTAGCCAGTGTGTTTTATGAAGATAAAGACCTAGATCGTATTATTGTCTATTGTGAAAAAGATGTAATCGCTACGATTCAATTGTTTTTAAGATATCAAGGGAAACCACTTATTGACGAGGCTTTTGTGATTAGCACTTAAAAACCCCTATAACTATTCCAAAGTTGAGTTCGAACACCAACTTTAAAGAAAAAATCTGTTTGATTTCTGTAAGGTGTATTTTCTGTTCTTAAAATAGCAGTTCCAAACGCTTGTAAGTTTATAGCGTCAACTAGGGTGTAAGATGCGGTTAATTCATTATAAAAAATTCGATGTTTTTCACCTTGTAATAAGTTGTGACCATATTCTCCATTTCTAGTCTGATAGCTTAAAAATATGTTTCCTCCAAAATTAGTGTCGGAAGAGTCTGCACCATAGGTAGTTAAGTTTGTTTGCTGTTTAAAGGTCCAGCGTTTATATCGGTAGCTTATCATTTCTACCGTTTCTTTAAAGTTTGCTCCCAAAGGATGCGCTAAAGACTGGTTTAAATGACCATAACTAAGTTCAGAAGTAATGTGAGAGTAAGTAAATGGACGTGAAATATTTCGTTCGATTAAAAAGGAAAGATTTGGATTGTTAAATAGTTTGTAATTTTTATATCCTAATTGAATGGAGTATTTGTTTCCCCACCATTTTTGATCACTGCGTAATTCAGCTAACAAAAATTCATCTAACAAAAGCTGGCCATAAAGAATGTGATTATTTTTTATTTTTCCTTTTAAATTTATTCCCAATAAAGAATTATCATTAGAACCTTGTGCAAATTCTACAGGACGATAGAATATGACAGGGTTTATATAGTTGATGTCAAAACCTCTATTGATTAAAGTATCCTGACCAGCCCAAACTACTGTTTCAAAAATACCTAGATTAAAATTATCTGAAATATTCCAACTTAAATGATGCGATGCCGAAAATTTGTTTCTAGCACGACCAGTTGTAATGTCTTTATGCCAAGAATAAAGGTTGGTGTATTTAATTTTCCAAAACGTACTTTCAATTCTTAAGTAAGGGTATGCACTAGCATTGTCAGACAAAAAAAATGATCTGTAACCGTCTCCCCAAAAATGGTTTCCTCTCCCTGCTGTAAAACTAAAAAAACGATTTGGTGTATAGATTAGATGTCCTTGTATATCATGTAATCCATTTGGTTGGTTTGGAATTAAACCAAGCCTACCAATTGATGGAACAACATTCTTGGTAAATAAATTGGTGTCTATGTATGCTTCTTGTTGAGTCGAAAAATAGCGATAGTTTAACTCGATACCGAGTTTACTGTTTAAGTTATAATTAAATTTAGAACCTAGCGATAGAATATAGTTGATATTTCCAGTAGAAGTATTTTGCCCAAAAGTTCCCTCTCCAATAGGACTAATAAATAAATTCTTGCTTTTGGTTCTTAAATCGTATTTGTTTTTATCCAGTTTACTGTTTGTTAAACCACTATCTAATAAAATATTTTTGTTGTTTAGTGTTGCTAGATTATATGGTTGTATTGCTGAATGAAAATTATAATTTCCGTTGTTTAGTTTACTACTTGTATTATTGTCTAATCCATTAATTATTGGTAGCAACTCTTGTTGTCCAACGAGAACATTGAAAACTAAAAGAGCTGATATGACAATGATTATTTTCAAACTTTATTTTTACGATTTATAACCTTCGGAATCATGATTATACTTAACGCTAATAAAACGAGTACTCCTAGTTTTAATGTTGCGTTTTCTATTGGAACTAAAACTACAAAAGCAATCATTAAAAGATTATAGAGATACAAACTTAACACTGTTTTTTTATGATTAAAACCAGCAAGAATAAACTTATGATGAATGTGGTTTTTATCTGCTGCAAAAGGAGAAGTTCCTTTAAAAGCTCTTAGTGTAAAAGAGCGAATAGTATCGGTAAGCGGATAAACTAAAAATCCAATTACAAGTAAGGGTAAATTTACATCTTTTAGAAAAAGAGGTAGTTTGTTTAAAGGTATGTTGATTGTATTAATTACCAAGATACTTATAATTGCTCCTATTATTAATGATCCAGAATCTCCCATAAATATTCTGGCTGGAGAGAAATTAAAAATTAAAAAACCTAACAAAGCTCCTGCCAATACAAACGCTAGTAAAGCCAAAGGAACATTATGAGAATAAGCGAGTGTAAGCCCTAAAGAGATTGAAGAAATAAGCCCAATACCACCAGCAAGTCCGTCCAATCCATCTATAAGGTTATAGGCATTTACTATAACAATGTACGTAAAAATAGAAATAGTATAACTTTGCCATAAGTCTAATTCATCAATACCAAAAATAGTATGCATACTTTCTATTCGAATGTCTGCCATAATCACAATTATAAAACCAACGATAAAATGTGCGGCTAGCTTTTTCATTGGTGCAGTACCAATTATATCGTCCTTAATTCCGACAAAAAATAACAAAATTAAGGAGGCAATTACCGTTTTAAAGTTTACAAGTGTGCCATCTATATAATTGAATTGGTCTGGAAACCATAATGCATAGGAAAAAAGAACCCCGCCGAAAATTGTTATTCCTCCAATAGTAGGGACACTTCTAGTGTGCAGTTTTCGATCTTCACTAGGTTCATCAACTAAGTGTTTTAATTTAGCAACCTTTATTAAAGAAGGCGTAGCAAGTAAGACTACAAAAAATGAAGTCAAAAACCCAAGCCATAAAATTTGTTCTCCAATCATGAAGTTGTAAAATTAGTTTTTGCAGGAGCATACCAAAACTTTCATGTCCTTTTACGCCTTCCATTTACCTGCACAGATGTCACTGACACATGC
>CALDTD010000058.1 GCA_937924345.1 uncultured Flavobacteriales bacterium
ATCCATCGGAGCTTATTCTGGTAAAATAAAACTTCAAGAAAATCAACTGGCAATACTTACAGCACAACGAGATTTAAAAGTATCGCAAGCTAAAAATAAATTGTCCCAAGCAATTTTAAAAGTACAAAACGATAGTATAAATTACGTAGCTGCAACACTAAACCGTGTTACTGCAGAAAATCAATACAGACGAACAGACAGTTTATACAAACAAGGTTTAAAATCTAAGGTTGATTTGGAACAAAAACAAATTAAGCAACAAGAGACAAAGTCTTACGAATTAGCTGCAAAAAATAAATATCTAAATAGTGCTAACGAAACCATAAATTTAAGATTAGAGTTGTCTAGTATAGAAGTAAAATATCAGACTGATTATAACAAAATAGAATCGAGTATATTCAGCACTACTTCTCAACTTTTGGATGCTGAAACAGGCTTAAATAAATTAAGGAATCAGTACAGTAATTATTTATTTAGAAACGGGTTATATTACATTACAGCTCCACAATCTGGTTATATTACCAAAACATTTACAAGTGGTATAGGAGAGGTTATAAAAGAAGGACAAAACATTCTTACCATCATGCCTAAAGATTATGATTTGGCTGTACAATTGTTTGTAAAACCAATTGATTTACCATTAATTAAAATTGGTGAAGAAGTAAGAATTCAATTTGATGGTTGGCCTGCAATTGTATTTTCTGGTTGGCCAAACGCAAGCTACGGAACGTTTGGTGGAGAAATTTATGCCATTGATCAATTCATCAGTCCAAATGGTATGTATAGAATTTTAGTAAGAGAAGATTCTACCGATCATAAGTGGCCTGACGCTTTGAGATACGGTTCTGCAACTAATAACTTAATGTTATTAAATGATGTTCCAATTTGGTACGAATTATGGCGAAATATTAATGGTTTCCCACCAGAATATTATAATGTAAAAAAAGATAAAAAAGCACCTAAGAAATTAAAAGTAAAATAACATGAAGTTTATTATTGTTTCTATATTTCTTTTCGGTTCAAGTGTTCTTTTTGGACAGGACTCTACAGTCTACTTTCCTTATGGTAAGTTTATAAAAATTGTAAAAGAAAATCATCCTGTTGCTTACCAGGCTGAATTAACGGCTAGGCAGGGGGACTTATTTGTTCAACAAGCAAGAGGCGCTTTCGATCCAAAACTTAAAGCAGGTATTAAAGAAAAATACTTTGAAAAGAAAAAGTATTATAGTTATTTAAATGCTGGATTAGTAATACCAACATGGTTTGGAGCAAAAATCAAAGGAGGGTATGACAATAACGATGGTGTTTTTTTAAGTAATGAATCCTTTACTAATCCAGAAGGATTATGGAATGCAGGTATAGATATAACACTTGGAAAAGGACTTTTTATAGATCAGAGAAGAGCAGATATAAAGCAAGCTAAATTTATGCAATCTAGCACGCTGCTAGAACAACAATTGGTATTAAACCAATTACAATTTGATGCTGCTCTCGCCTATTTTGAATGGCAAAAAGCATTTAACAAAAAAGCTGTTTATGAAGAATCTGTAGAGAATGCATTAATTCGATTAAAAGGGGTTAGGCAAAGTGTGATTAATGGAGATAAACCAGCAGTTGACACATTAAAAGCTGCAATACAATGGCAAGACAGAAAATTAAAACTCGAACAAGCGGATGTTGCTTTAAGAAATAAAAAAGTATGGCTAAATACCTTTCTCTGGCAAGACGGTTTTATTCCACTAGAACTAGACACATTGGTTCAGCCTCTTATAAATGATTCTAACTTTGCTTATAGCCCAATGGTAAATATTGAACCGCTGGTAAACAATCATCCAGAAGTACTTATGTACAATAACGACATAGAAATAACCAGAGTTGATTACCGCTTAAAGCGTGAAAGTTTAAAGCCTACGTTAGATTTAAATTACTATGCCTTAACAAGTAATTCATCTTATAATGTTGAAGATTATAAATGGGGAGCAAAGTTCTCCTACCCTATTTTCACAAGAAAAGAACGTGCAGCAGTGCGTTTGTATGGAATTAAACTAGATCAAAAAAACACTGGCCTTACTGCAAAAAAAGCACAAATTAAGTATAAGATATTTTCTTCTTTTAACCAGTTAACATCTTCTAATGATCAAGTCTCTATTCAAGAAACTTCGACTAGCATGTATAGAGATTTATTTAATTCTGAACTTACACTGTTTAATATTGGAGAATCTTCGCTTTTTATGGTAAATATAAGAGAACAAAACCTAATTGAATCACAAGTTAAATTAATTGATGTTATTTATAAAAATCAAGAAGCAAACGCTTTTTATAAGTATCATACTTTTGGATTTGATTAACTTATGCTTAAAAAGGGAGATTTACCAACCAAAATCTGTTTGACCTGCGAAAAACCATTTACTTGGCGTAAAAAGTGGAAAAAAGACTGGGATAATGTTAAGTATTGTAGCGAGAGATGTAGGCGGAATAAAGATAGTACAAAGACCTAATTATTACCCGTAAATTATTTAAACTAATTTACTCTAAAGCCTTTAAAAAGTTATTTTTATTACTTGAAAATGAAAACGTTTCACCTGCAATCCAGTAGTTTTCTCTGTCCGAAATATAAGGAATAACAGATTTTGCAGTTGCTAATCGGTTACTATCAAAAGAAAACTCTTTTAATAATGTTGTCATTTGTTGTGCAGAAATTCTCCCTTGTTTTACTACAGCGATAATTTGTTTCTTTTTATTACTATCAAAACCTTCATCCTGTATAGAACGTTGTAAAATCTGAAATGCATTTTGATTCATACCTAATGGCGAATAATTATAGTTATTATTACCATAAGGATTAGGTCTAGGAATACAATTCTCTGTTTGCGCAGGGACATTACTATTTAAGTAATCTAAAAATGTTTGTTTATTTGATCTAAAGCTAAACGTTTCTCCTACTGTCCAATAGTTTTCTCTGTCCACAACACGGTTAGTTATTTGTTTTGCCGTTTCCAAACGTCCACTATCGAAAGAAAATTGGGTTAGTAACTGCTTAGCTTGAAAAGACGAAATCCCGTATCTTAAAGTATAATCTACAATAAGCTTTCTTCTTTTGCTATCAAAAGCTCCAGCGGTCTCTCTTTTCAATTGACTAAAGACTGCTCTATTCATACCAACACTAGAATGAAATCCCGAATTTAAATTTTGATTGAAACCCGGTTGATCATTAACAAATAATTGGCCATTTCTAATTGTTGCAAAAAGTTCTTCACCCGAATTTATATCTACAAAACCATTAAAAATTGTTGAACTATAATTATGATTTTGTTGCAACACCGAAATAGTATGACGACCAGCATGTAAATTACTAAAACGAATAGTTGAAGCTGTCTGGTAATCTCTTCCATTCAAATTAACTATAAAAGAATTTCCTCCGTTAATTGTTAGGTTTAAGACAGAGCTGGCAAATGAAATACTTGTAAAAAGTATCAGGAAAAATGTAGTAATTAATGCTTTCATAACTAAAAGTTTTAATGATTTATAACATTAAACCAATAGTTGTGCCAAAGCAACTTTTTTTAGTATACTATTCTACACCCCTAAATACTCCACAACTTCTGACACTACAAAATTACTTCCACTTACTAATAATAAATCTTTTGCTGTCGTATTCTCTTTTGCTTTATTATAAGCTTCTTCACAACTATTTACTAAAATAACATTTTTACCTTCAAAAAAAGAAGCTAATTTTTCGAGTTTCATAGCCCTATTAATCGTTGGTTCGCAAAGATAATAAGTAGCATTACTGGGCAATAGTTCAACAACGTTAGCAATATCTTTGTCTTCAACCATTCCCCAAACAACATGAAGTTTTTGATATGATTCTGATTCCAATTGCATAACAACAGCTTCTACTGCTTGAACATTATGTGCTATATCTGCAATTACTTTAGGTTCTACAGATAAAACTTCCCATCGCCCTCTAAGCAATGTATTTTGAGTGACCTCTTTCAACCCCTTACGTATATTAACATCATTAATATTCGTAAAAAGAGACTTTAATTCTTCTAATATTGAAAGCACCGTCGCAATATTATACTGTTGAATATCGCCTAATAAACCGCAATTGTAATGTTTATTTATACGTTTTGCTATGGTTAATTTACTGTTTCTTTCGTTTGCTATACGTAATAATTCGGTTTTTGCTTCACCCTTTATTCCATAACCAATTATAACCGGAATAGTTGGTTTAATAATGCCTCCTTTTTCATAAGCTATACTTGTAAATGTATTTCCTAAATACTGCGTATGATCTAAACCAATCGTAGTAATTGCACTAACTAGAGGTGTTATAATATTAGACGAATCTAAACGCCCACCAAGACCTGTTTCTATAATAGCAATGTCTACTTCTTGGCTTGCAAAATAACTAAAACCTAATGCAGTCGTCCATTCAAAAAAAGAAGGAGCTATATCTTTAACAGCTGCTTTATACTTTTTTACAAATTCAATTATATACTCTTTTTCTATTGGATTTCCATTAATAGAAATTCGCTCACGGTAATCTATTAAATGCGGCGAAGTAAACAAACCAACTTTGTAGCCGGAAGCTGTAAAAACAGAAGCTAATAAACTACTGCTCGAACCTTTACCATTTGTGCCGGCAATATGTACGGATTTAAATTTATTTTGTGGATTATCAAGAATGGCACATAATTGAATAATATTATCTAAAGAAGCTTTATAAGCCTTACCTCCTATTTTCTGATATTGTGGTAATTGACTATAAAGGTAATCTATGGTAGATTCGTAAGTCTGACTCATAAACTTATTTAACGATTATTCTTTTATTTTAGATGGACTATAGAAAATTATTATTTGAATAACGATAGCTAAGAAAATTAATAAGTAAATCTCTATGTGCGTAAATAACTCTATACTATCCATCGCTTTTTTACTCATTAGTACTTTTCTTCTTCCCTCTTCTAAT
>CALDTD010000059.1 GCA_937924345.1 uncultured Flavobacteriales bacterium
GTAAAATTCTGATGAAATCGTTCTTTGGCTTTTGCTCCTAATTCGATTATTCTATCTGGAGTATAAATCAACTCACGTAAACTAGATGCAAACACTTCTGTATTGTTTGGAGGAATTAACAACCCTGTATCTTCCAAAGCCTCTGTAGCTCCACCATGAGAAGTCGCAACTACTGCTTTACCTACAGACATTGCCTCTAACACTGTAGTAGGAAAAGGGTCTTTCATAATAGATGGCACCAAACAAACGTCTGCCTTAGCCATTTCTTGACTAATATCATCTACAAAAGAAACGAAAGAACAGTATTTTAAAACGTTATCTTTTTTCAATTGCAACTTTAACTCATCTAGTAAGTGTTCTTGACCATTAACTGGACTTCCAACAAAAGTAAAGTGCGTCAACCTCAATTCTAACGGTGTTAATTTAGCTATGGTCTCTGCTAAAAACCACTGTCCTTTTTCTGGTTTAATTCGTCCAAATAAGTAAAATTGTTTGACTGAATTAACTTCTTCTTTACTTGATAAACTTAAAGGACTAATTCCATTATGCAAAACAACAGAACTCTGTTTTATTTTTCTATCGTACCTCATCAATCCTTTTTGAACCGCATGAGACACACAGACTACTTTTGACGCATACCTTCTAGAAAGTTTTGCTGTAACTCGACCAATTATTTTTGGAGAATCAATAATTTCATGAACATGAATAAAACTTTTTAACTTTAACAAACTCAACAATGGTAAGATAAAAGAACAAGACAATGTATTAACATAAACTAAATCGAAGTTCTGCTTTTGTTTTTCTTGCTTTAAAAATTGATAGAAAGCTAATAACCTAAATAAGAATTTAAAAATTCCTAATGGTGTAAAAATTGCTCGATAGATTACTGGCATTTTTTCATTAATAATTACCTCAACATTTTCTACGTTTTGATAAATGTAATTGACCAAAGGCCCGTCTGACAATAAGTAAACTATTTTCTTTGTAGAAACTGGAGATGCTTGTAATGCAGCTACCATAATTCTATCGGCACCATATAGTTCTGAACTTGGGTGGAATACGGTTAATGTTTTCATAATTAAATTGGGTTAGTTAATTGAATAATTCTTTTCGATTCTAGGCATTGGTTATAAATTTTTGTTATTAGATCTATCTTCTTTTCCCAAGTATAGTTTTCTTTAAAAGTTAAACTTGAATTAATTCCTAAACGCAAACGTAAACCTGGACTCTTGTATATATTTGTTAATGCGTGACTAAAGTCTACTATTGATTTTTTATAGGTTGTATAAGGAATTTTTATCCCTGCATCTTTTAGTAATTCTCCAGGACCAACATTATCGAAAGTAACAACTGGCAACCCATAACTCATTGCTTCTGGGACAACCATACCAGCTCCTTCGTGAGACGGAAACAAGAACACATCGCTTTGCGCGTAAATTGCTTCCATCTTTGATTTTTCTACCCAAGCTATAAAATCTACTTGCTTTTCGATTCCTAACTCCAGTGTTAACTCTTTTAACTTTTTAGTCAACTCTCCTTTACCTACTAACTTCAATTTTGTTTTCTTTTTTTCTTCGTCACTCAATTTTTGTAAAAACCTTGCGAAAGACTTTATGGTTAACTCAAACCCCTTCATTTCTACAAATCGTCCAACAGACAAGACTGTAAACTCATTTTTATCTTTTTCCTCTATCGTTTTTACTTTAACACCTGCTACTGCAGGAATAATTAGCATTTTTTCTTTGGGAGCTCTTATAACAGACCGAACAGAACTGTTAATGGCTATTATTTTATCCGACTTATAAACACTTAATCTATAAAACGGATCTAAATTTCTCATCATCCATTTTACAACAAAGTATAGACGGTCTTTTAAATAAGCTTTTCTTCCGTATATAGGTAACAAATATTCTTTTGGCACTTTAGGATGATGACCTATTGGGCCCCAAACTGTTGGCTTTCCAAAAACCCATAAAAAAGTAGGGTGACTATCGCTATGGAAATTTAAATTCTGAGCCAAATCGAATTTTAACTTGTTTCTTGCAATGAAAAAAGTGATAAACAATTGCCATAAATAGAAATACAAAACATAACCTCTTTCCCCTATTTTCTTTTTCCAAAACATCGCCCATTTTGGTAAATCGAAGTAGTAGAAACTCATGTTTTTATGAATTGAATCTGACTGTTCTTCTAGAAACTTTTCTATGTGCTCTCTATTGTTTTTACGAGTAATGATTATTGTCTTAAATTCCTTTGACATACCTTTCGCTATATTCCAACCTGTTCCATCTTCCGAACCTTTAAAGGGGTTTATAGCATACGCTGTAATTAATACTGTTTTCATAATAAATTAAGGTTAGGATACTTTTCTAAATGATTCCTCTACTATTTGCATTGTTAACTCAAAATCGTGATTTTGAATAATTTGATATACTCCCTTTGTTTGATTGGTATTGTATGCATCAAATAATTCTTGATATTTGCTTGTTAAGGAGACAATCTCTGCTGATTTTAACTCTTGTTTTCTTTTTAAAATCACTGCTGGCTCTGCATACAAAAAGAAGTTTAATCTAGGCTTCCAAACCAATGTATACAACTGTTTTATAATTTTTCTATTCAATACAATATTCGAACGTTTTGCATCATTAATAAAATCGAAATAATAACGATCGTACAATACTATTTTCCCTCTTAAAACATATTTAAAATAAACATAGAACTGACCTAATATGTAATCGACGAAATAATAACCAAAACGTAGGATTGAAGAAATTAGACTTTTATTTTGACCTTGCCTTGGCAATTTTATACCTGCTTGTTTTTCGGCTTCTTTCTTACCAACTTTTGCTGCGCTTAATATTGGTAGTATA
>CALDTD010000060.1 GCA_937924345.1 uncultured Flavobacteriales bacterium
TAACTTCTTCTTATCTGCTATTAGCTTTACAAGTGCCCAAATTACAAAGATTAGTAAACCCATTAGCCACTTGACCAGAACAGCAAAACCAGCAAATAAACCAATCAAAAATAGCCAACCAATATCCTTTTTCTGTTGATACTCAAACCAAGTCCAAAAGCTTGCTGTAGTATAAAACAAAAATGCAATATCATTATGATCCGTAGAATATTTTCCGACCATTAACTCTAAAGGGTAAGAAGAAACAGCAAAAATTAATGCTCCGTAAAAAGCAGCGTTTTTATTTAGTGTACTATCTCCTATTCTATAAATTAATATAGGAATTAAACTATGCATCAAAACACTAGGTAATCGGACAGCAAAAATTGTGGCACCAAACAGTTTAATACTCAAAGCCATTTGCCATAGAAATAAAGGTTGTTTGTGTAACCAAAACTCGTTCGCTACCCAATATTTATAATCTAGAGGTAGTGATGGTTTATTATAGAGTTTAGGTGTAAAAAAATCTTTTGCTAAATTCTTTGCTACCAATGCATGGAACTGTTCATCCCATAAATTCAGAAAAGGATCTAATCCGGCATAAAACAACCCTATAAAAAAAGAACCTATAAATAAAAACTTAATTGACAAACTATTATCTCTATAATTGAGAAAAGTAGACCACCCTAAAAAAAGAATAGCTATTCCAAAGATTATAAGTTCGTATGTTTTTAATCCTAACAAATACATTGAAAACAAAAAAACCTCTTTACGATTTACGTAAAGAGGCTTCAGAATAATAAAATAATCTAAAAAATATTATAACGCTTTTACATCATCCATAAAACGAATAAACTCTCTATCTTTTTTAGCTTTAACTTTCCAAGCTGCGTCTTTAGCAATAGCAGACTTTAAATTATTTAACATTAAGTCTTTGTTGCTTGTTCTAGCTCCAATAATAGCTTTCAAGTAATACCCCAAACCAGAATCAGCATCAGCGCTAGCATCTATTGTAGACATTGCTGCATCAGCTTCACCATTTAATATTTTAGCTAAAGCTAGATTTAAAGTATTGTTGTCTCCCATGTTAGCAATAGCATCTGAGTAATTTCCATTTTGAATAGCAACAATCCCTTTGTTATAATTTGTTTCAGGAGAAGTTCCTGCCTTATCGAAATATTCTACAGCAGCTGCCTTGTCTCCTTTAACATGAGCAATTGCTCCTAAGTTATTTAATGTCGTTGCATTAGACTCTAAACCATTTGCTTTCTCAAACTTAGCAGCAGCTCCATCAATATCATTTTGTAAGTATAAAACATACCCAACGTTATTTGAAGTTCTATAATCATTTCCAAATAAACGTTCAGCAGCTTTATATACTCTCAATTTTTCATTTAAATCCTCGTATAAACTAGCTGTAAATAATAATTCTTCTACATTTAAAATGTCTGGATTCGTTTTAGACAATTGCTTTAACTCTTCATCGCTATAACCAATTTTGTCGTAAGTCAACGTCATAGTTGATCTTCTTAACTGTGGTAAAACTTCTTTTTCTAAAAACTTATACGTTTTAGCCATGTTTCTAATATCTTGCTCACGCTTAATAGGATCAGTAGTCATTTGAAGAACTCTCAAAATCAACTCTTTATCTTCATGACTTGTCTTAGAAACCTCTTCTTTAAAACCTTCCCAATCTTCTCCTTTTGGAGATTTAGTTACAAAACTACTTTGCTGTCCTGCAGCAAAGTTAATTTTAGTCATTAACTTGTTTACATAAGTAGCTGCAGAACCAGCTCTATCAGATGCTAAATTAATATTTTTATCAACCTCACCCTCTGGAGATGCATAAGACATAATGTTTATGCTTTTCATTTCTCTTTTTGGATTAGTAGTTGCCTCAGTAGCAAATACCTCAAAAGCAATAATATCATCTTGTTTTAATTCAGCAGCTCTAACATCAAATTTTGCTTTAGCATAATTAATTGTTGCAGATGTAGTTTCTTCTGTTGTTCTAACAAAATTATCTTTAACAGACATAACTTTGTTATCAAACTGTACTAAAAGTGGAGTAATAATAGTACCATCAGCAATTTTATCTGTAGTAATCAAATCTTTTGTCTTAGTCCCTTTTTTTGGAAGTACTTTAACAACTAATTCTCCTTCTTCCATACTACTGTTGTATGGAACCATACTTGAGTATGAAAATGCTTTTCCTTCTTTTGGAATAACCTCACCATTTCCTGCAGCTTTAACCCCTTGAAAAATTTTAGTATCAAACGGCACTTCTGTTCCGTCAGCACAAATAAAAGTTGGAGTAACTTCTACAATAGCTTTTCTATGCAGTCCTTTTTCAATAAATTTTCCGTCAATATTTAAATTAACTTTATCTCCATGCATTTCCAGTGGATTTGGTTTTACAGTGTATTCAATATCTTTTACAAGATCACAACTGTTCATTAACATTCCTCCTGCTACTACAGAAGCTAATGCGATGCCTTTAAGGTTATTCTTTTTCATTATTAAATTTAATTAATCTGCTTTATTATTGTAATAATCTTGCAAGTATAAGGACATTTTTTTTGATATAAAAACAAGATATTGTGTATTAAATCATTAAAAAGTTAAAATAGTTTAAAAGCTAGTTAACCCATCACAAATGAATACTATAATTAAATATACTTAATTAAGTTTGCACATTTGAGTGTTAATCTCATTTACTTACAATACAGTCTTAGGATTATATTTTACATACCTTTGAATTTTAAGTAAAGAAATTTAGAAAAATTGAAAATTGAATTTATTTTATCATATCGGTAAGTATACGCTGTTAATGGGATCCATGTTTTCTGTTCCAGAAAAAGGATCTGTCTATTGGAACAGGACTCTAAACGAGATTATTCAACTTGGAATAAAATCGTTAGGCTTGGTAATTATTATGTCTTTCTTTATGGGGAGTGTTTTAGTTATTCAAACAGCTACTGCAATAGACTCTCCTCTAATACCAAGGTATACAGTTGGTTTTACACTTAAACAATCTATGATTTTAGAGTTTTCATCAACAATTATTTCTTTAATATTAGCGGGTAAAATTGGTTCCAATATTGCTTCAGAATTAGGAACAATGCGTGTATCTGAACAAATAGATGCATTAGATATAATGGGGGTTAACTCTGCGGGATATTTGATTGCTCCTAAAATTATTGGAGCTATGATAATCTTTCCTCTAATCGTTGTGTTTAGTATGACTTTTGGGTTTGTTGGAGGTGCTTTTGTAGCTGAAACTACTAACCTAGTTACCTTAGAAGATTATTTATTTGGAATTCGCTCCTTTTCCGAAGGAAATGAGTTTATGCTATTTTATACTTTATTTAAGTCTATTGTTTTTGCTTTTATAATTACCTCTATTTCAAGCTATTTTGGTTATCATGCCAAAGGAGGTGCACTTGAAGTGGGTAGAGCAAGTACAGATGCTGTAGTTTATAGTAGTATTTTTATTCTCTTTTTTAATGTATTAATTACTCAACTACTTTTAATTTGATTGAAGTAAAAAACATATCTAAATCGTTTAATGGAGTTCAAATTCTGCATGATGTTTCATTCAAGTTTGAAGCTGGAAAAACTAACTTAATCATTGGTCAAAGTGGTTCTGGTAAATCTGTATTGACAAAGTGTATTGTCGGTTTAATAAAACCTGAAGAAGGACAAATTCTTTTTGATGAAAGAGACTTTGTTTCTTTAAAAAGGAAAGAAAAAAAACACATTAGAAAGGAAATAGGTATGCTTTTTCAGGGTAGCGCACTCTTTGACTCTTTAACCGTAGAAGAAAATGTAATGTTCCCGCTAACAATGTTCTCTAAAATGTCTAAAGAAGAAATGAGAGAACGCGCAAACTTCTGTCTAAAGCGTGTTAACATAGTGAATAAAAATAAACTTTTCCCTTCCGAAACAAGTGGTGGAATGCAAAAACGTATTGCCATTGCTAGAGCCATTGCCATGAAGCCAAAGTATTTGTTTTGTGACGAGCCAAACTCTGGTTTAGACCCTGTTACATCTATGTTAATTGACGAGTTAATAAAAGATTTAACAGAAGAATACAACATGACAACAATCGTTATTACACACGACATGAACTCCGTA
>CALDTD010000061.1 GCA_937924345.1 uncultured Flavobacteriales bacterium
TTACAATTTTTGTATTTTACAAGGCCAATAACGATTCTAAATTATTTGATTTGGACTTTTATATAAAACTAATTGGTAAAGTTAGACGTAAATAAGGGTAAAAGATGAAAGTACTACAAATTTGTCATAAGCCACCGCAACCTGCAATAGATGGCGGTTGTATTGCTATTAATAATATTACTAAAGGTTTTATTAAAAATAATATTTCTGTAAAACTTCTAACTATTTCTACGGCAAAGCATCCATTTTTTGCTTCTAATTTTGACGATGATTTTTTAATTAAAACAACTGTTGAATCTGTTTTCGTTGATACTGAATTAAATATTGTAGATGCTTTTTCTAGCCTTGTTACTTCAGACTCTTATAATATCAGTCGTTTTTTTTCTCCAGACTTTGACAGTTTGCTTAGAAAAACCTTGGAAAACACAACTTATGATGTTGTTCATGTAGAGAGTCTTTTTATGACTCCGTATATTGGAACAATAAAGCGTTTTTCAAAAGCTAAAATCGTATTGCGTTCGCATAATCTAGAATACATGATTTGGGAAAGATTGGCGAGTAGCGCAACAAATAAAGCTAAAAAAGTTTACTTAAAAATTTTAGCAAGACAATTAAAACAGTTTGAGACAAAAATTTTAAACCAAGTAGACGGTATTGCAGCCATTACAAAAGAAGATGGTATTAAGTATAAAAACTTAGGATGCAAAAAACCAATTGTTACTATTCCTTTTGGAATTGAATTAGAAAAATTTGAGCATCAAGAATTGCCTAAGTCAAAAACACTGTTTCATATCGGATCAATGGATTGGAAACCCAATATCGAAGGAATTGCTTGGTTTGGTGAAAATGTATGGCCAAAAATTTCTACGCATTTCCCTAATTTAACATTTAATTTAGCTGGTAGAAATATGCCAGATTGGCTTTATAAAACTAATTGGAAAAATATAGCAAACCATGGAGAAGTAAAAAATGCTAAAGACTTTATTTTAGATCATGATATTATGGTAGTTCCTTTACTTTCTGCTGGAGGAATGCGCATTAAAATTATAGAAGCAATGGCCTTGGGGCGTGTCGTAATCTCTACAAATATTGGAGCAGAAGGAATTGATTATACAAATAGAGAAAATATACTAATAGCTAATAAAAAATCTGATTTTATAAAACAGTTAACTTGGCTTTTCGAAGATGAGAACCGTTTAGAAATACTAGGTAGAAACGCTAGACTTTTAGTTGAAGAAAAGCACAATAACAACCTTATAAACAAAAAGTTAGTTAGTTTTTACGAATCGTTATAGCGTATGAAATTGTTTGTTATACTTTCTCGTGTTCCTTTCCCTTTAGATAAAGGAGATAAGTTAAGGGCTTATCATCAATTAAAGCAATTATCAAAAAAGCATACCATTTTTTTATGTTGTTTAGATGATTCTAAAACAGATCAAAAGCATATAAAACATTTAGAAACTTTTTGCTCAGAAGTTAAAGTTTACCAGTTGACAAAGTATAAAATATACTTTAATTTACTGTTAGGTCTATTTTCTAGCAAGCCTTATCAAGTACATTATTTCTATCAACAAAAAATTCATAAAAAAATACTTAAAGATTTAAAATCATTTAATCCTGATAGGATTTATAGTCAATTAATTCGGACAGCAGAATATGTTAAGAACGAACATGATTATATTAAAGTCTTAGATTATATGGATGCATTTTCTAAAGGAATTGATAGGAGAGTTGAGACAGCAGGGGTTTTAAAGTTTTTGTTTAGAGAAGAAGCAAAACGACTGTTAAAGTATGAGCACCTAATATTTGATTATTTTGATCATCATACAATAATTTCTGAAGAAGATCGCGCTTTAATTTACCATGAAAATCGCAGTACTATTTCTGTAATTAAAAATGGAATTGATACAAGCTATTTTAACCCAGAAAATAGTGAAAAAGTTTATGATTTAATTTTTGTTGGAAATATGAGTTATGCACCAAATATTGCTGCAGTTGAATTTTTAGCAAAACAAATTTTTCCATTGTTGGATGAAAAAATTACTTTACTAATTGCAGGAGCGAATCCAAGTAATACTGTTAAACGATTGGCAGATCAATACAGAAATATTACTGTTACGGGTTGGTTAAATGATATTCGAACTGCTTATGCAAGTGCTAAAGTTTTTGTTGCGCCATTATTTATTGGTACAGGGTTACAAAATAAGTTACTCGAAGCTATGTCTATGGAATTACCGTGCATATCTACAAGTTTAGTCAATAACTCATTAAAAGCTAAAGATAATATTTCTATTAAAGTTGCAGACGATGCTAAACAATTTGCTTTTAGCATAAATGAGTTATTAGCGAATAAACAAAAACGAAATGAATTTGGTTTAGCAGGTAGAAACTTTGTTAAGGAGAATTATAGTTGGAAAAACGCTACAGAAAAGCTAAACGATATACTTGAGCAATAATTATCAAAACAATTCAATTGTCTTATAATTTATATTATGTTAAATATGTTTTATTTAATAGTGTTTCATAAGCACTTCTATTATTCAATTACGTTTAATATTTAATTGCTATATAATACTCTGCTAAATATATTATAGGATAATAAAAATTCATAATCACTTTAATTTCAACACATATAAATCAAAACAATTAACATTTTACGATTAAATCGTATTCAATAATTAAATAAAATTCTTAAGAAGTATTTTTCATTAGTAATATCAATTATAGCTGTTAGATTCTAATCAAATTTCTAATCTTATTCCTTATGTGATTATATTGTAAAATTGATCAAAACTTTAATAATACTAACAGACTTCTTTAGTTGCTAAAGAAGTCTGTTCAGAATTAAAATATATAACTTACATTTCTAATAAATAAGCAAAAATTAAAGGAGCTACAATTGTTGCATCAGATTCTACAATAAATTTAGGTGTATTAATGTCTAACTTTCCCCAAGTGATTTTTTCGTTTGGAACTGCTCCAGAATAGCTACCATAACTTGTTGTGGAGTCAGAAATTTGACAAAAATAACTCCAAAATGGAGTATCTGTTTGCTCCATATCTTGGTAAAGCATTGGAACTACGCAAATAGGGAAGTCTCCTGCTATCCCACCTCCTATTTGGAAGAATCCAACACCAGAATTAGCTTCCTTTGTGTACCAATCTGCTAAATAAGTCATATACTCAATCCCAGATTTAATAGTACTTGCCTTTAACTCTCCTTTCATTACATACGAAGCAAAAATATTGCCTAATGTAGAATCTTCCCATCCTGGAACTACAATTGGTAAATTCTTTTCTGCAGCAGCAAACATCCAAGAATTTTCGATAGGAATTTCATAGTACTGTTCCAATACTCCAGAAAGTAATAACTTATACATAAATTCGTGCGGAAAATAACGTTCTCCTTTTGCTTCTGCTTCTTTCCATATTTCTACAATATGACTTTGTAATCTTCTAAAAGCTTCTTCTTCAGGAATACATGTATCTGTAACACGATTTAAACCTTTTTCTAATAAATCCCATTCGTCTTGAGGAGTTAAATCCCTATAATTAGGCACTCTTTTGTAATGTGAATGTGCTACTAGATTCATTAAATCTTCTTCTAAATTTGCTCCAGTGCAAGAGATTATTTGCACTTTATCTTTACGAATCATTTCGGCAAATATTTTACCTAATTCAGCCGTACTCATTGCTCCAGCTAGTGAAACAAGCATTTTATTCCCTTTTGCTAACTGTTCTTCGTATCCTTTTGCAGCATCTACAAGAGCTGCAGCATTAAAATGCAAAAAGTATTTTTCGATAAAATTTGTAATTGGTTTGTTCATTTTATAATAAGTCTTTAATAATCGGTATAACTTCAAATAGGATTAATATAATAATAATCCATTCTAATAAACTACTGTGTTTATGTTGTAATATGTCTTTAAATAAGTCTAAGTTTTCTTTAACTACTGCTAAATTATGTTGTAAACCATAGTGTCTTTCTACGATGTTTAATTCTTCATTAATTTTTTTATCAATCTCAGATAATTCCTCTGTATTCCAGGCTAATGTAGAAGTATCAAATATAAATAACTCTTCAGCTATTTTGTTTTTGATGTTCATTGTCTGACCGATAAAAGACCTCATTTTATTACGTGTTAACTTAATTTTACCAGTAGCTTCTAGTTGTTTAGAGTAAGTGGCAGAGCGCTCCAATAACTCTGATGACTGTTGATAATAATAATCTAACGCTACAGATTGAGCAAGATTTAGCATAATTATATGCGTTATATCTACTGTAATTCTAGGTAATTCTATTTCATCGAAACCAATGTTTA
>CALDTD010000062.1 GCA_937924345.1 uncultured Flavobacteriales bacterium
CCCATCCTTGTTCTTGATTAGTTGTTTCAAAAACCTTTTTCCCCCAACGATCGTAAACTGAAAAATAAATACCACTTAGATAACCTCTCACAAATAGCATATCATTTTCTCCATCTCCATTTGGTGAAAATGCTGATGGTACAAATACATTATCTACAGGAAGAACTATAACCTCTCTGTATGATTTGGTGGAACATCCGTTAGCACTATATGCTAATAATTCTATAATATAACTTCCTGTGTCGGCATAAGAATAGGTTGGATCATAGTTTGTACTATCTAAAGAACCATCTGCAAAATCCCAAACCCATCTAACATCGTCTATACTCTGATTAACAATACTCACTGTTGGATTATCAATCGTTGTGATATTTGGAGTAACTTCAAAATCAGAAATTGGAAAGTCAAATGTATTAATTAAACTAAGAGATTCAACAGTATCGAAACAACCAACGGAATTTTCGACAATCAATTTTACATCATAAGTTCCTGCAGCATTGTAGCAATACCCTTCAAATTTATTACTTCCTTCTCTAAGTACATTTTCAAACTGCCAATTCCATCCTGTTATCGCTAAACTATCTTCAGAATTACTAATAAAATTAATACATATTGGTGCGCACCCACCTGTTGTATCTTGTGTAAATATAGCCGTAGGTTTGTGTTTTACTTTTATGGTATCTATTAAAAAACTTACACAACCTTGATCAGAGATCACTTCTAAGCTCACTTCATAATCTCCATGCTGTTCATAATTAAAACTTGGATTTTCTTGAGCTGAATTCGAGTTATTTACATCTCCAAAAGACCAAGAGAAACCTGTGTTACTGCCTGCTGTAATTACTGAAGTATTTGTGAATTGAGTTGGTAATTCATTTACACAAACTTCTGACGCCACATAACTAACTTCTGGCAAAGGATAAACAGTAACCGACTGCTGTATTTCATCTGTACAGTTTTCATTAGAAATAACAGTTAAAGTCACATCATACTCACCATCATTTTGATATACATAAGTTGGTGATTGAATTGTTGAAGGGTTAGATTGATCGTCGAAATCCCAAATCCATTGTGCTATATTACTCGGTGTATTAATAGTGCTAGCATCGGTAAAAGGAATTGCCTCTTCTAAACAATCATTGTTTGTTATAAAATTTGCGATTGGAACAGGGTGAATTATTATGCTTTGGCTGGTGGTGTCTTTACAAGAGTTAGCTGTTGAAACAATCAACTCAACAGTAAAAGTTCCATCACTATTATAGTTATTTGTTTCGTTTTGATAATTTCCCGTACTATTATCGCCAAAACTCCAGTTCCAATCAATAATTATACCTGAGTTAATTGAGGATAAATCAATAAATTCTGCAGTTGTATCTTGACAAACGTTATTCGTAGAAAAGTTAGCTATTGGAACTTCAAATACCTCAACAGTTTGAGATATAGAATCAAAACAACCATTGGCTGTACCTACTATCTCTGTTATATTTTGCGGGCCGTAATTATTGAAAGTGTAATAAGGTGTTGAAGAAGTAGATTGAACAGGATGTGTTACACTTTCACCAAAATTCCATGCATGCGTTGATATCACATCGTTTAGAACAGTAGAAGCGTCTACAAATAAAAGAGAATCATATAAACATTTAGGTTGAAAAGTAAAATTAGCTGTTGGTTTTGGAAAAACTAAAACTGGCATAGTCGTATCTTTAGCGCACCCCAATGCACTAGTTACAGTTAACTTAGAAATATAATTCCCAGCCGTAAATGCATGTGTAGAATTTTGTGTACTATAATCCTCAATTCCGTCATTATCGATATCCCAGCTCCACTGACTAATTGTAGAGCCTAGAACTGATGATCCATCAGTATAAACGACAGCATCATATTCACAGCTATCAACTAAACTAAATTGAGCAATTGGTAGAGGGTAAATTTCAATATTTTTTAAAATGGTATCAACACAATTATTATTTGAAGTTACAACTAGTTCCACTTCATAGACTCCTGAAGTATCATAGTTTGTTGTTTCATTTTCTAATATTCCTGTTAACGTATTTCCAAACTCCCAATTCCAATTATCAATTGTTCCATTGGTAATTGTAGATGCATTAGTAAAATTGGCAATCGCTTCTTGACAAACACTTCCGGTGTTAAAATTAGCATTGGGGATTTCGTATACTTCTACTGTTTGCGTTAATGTATCTAAACATCCATCTGTTGTAACTATAATCTCGGTAACTTGGTAATCTCCAGATGTTGAATAAGTATAGTAAGGGTTGACTAAAACAGACTGTATAGGAGGGGTAATTGACTCACCGAAATTCCACCCATGACTTGCTATAAAATAATCGGTTCCGTTTGTAGAACCTGTAAAAGATAATGAGTCATAAGCACAGTCTGATTGATAAGTAAAATTAGACTGGGGCTTTGCATAAGTCAAAACATTCATAATTGTATCTTTTTTACACCCTAAATTAGTTGTAACCTCTAACTTAGTTGTATAGTTACCAGTTGTAAAAAAATGTGAAGGATTTTGGGTATTATAATCCTGAGTCCCGTCATTATCGACATCCCAACTCCAACCAGTAATGGCTTGAGGAAAGGTCACAGTCGATTCATCGGTATAAACTACAGCATCATATTCGCAGCTATCAACTAAACTAAATTGAGCGGTTGGAATGTCTCCTACCAAAACATTAATTGTATCAGATGTTTTACATAATGGAGCAAAGAAAATATCATCAATTGCAAAATCATTACCATTTCCAGTATTTTGGTTTAGAATACAAACTTCTATTGTCGTATTTGTTCCTGAATTCCAGATTTCGTAAAACTGCTCCCATTGACAAGTCGTAGAATTAAAGTTTAATAGATCCCCTACAGGCATACCATTAATTGAGAATTGTAAAACACCTGGATCTAAGTTATAAATAGCTTGCCCCCATAAAGAAAAAACATAATCCGTATTTTGAGAAACTTGAATCTCTTGACACCAAACAAACTCATTGGGAGTAATTGCTCCGTTTACAATCATCATATTTCCACTTCCAGTTGTATGATCTGGACAATTAGACCAAGCACCATTATGAACAGGTGGACTCGTATTTACAGTATATTGGCCTTCTCCAGTATTTGTAGTTGTAAAATACTCGTAATCACTAGAAAAGCCCACATTTCCATCTTCAAAATCACCATTTACAATTAGGTTCTGCCCTATATTTGCTACTTCAACAATGTACTCTCCCGTAGTATCAGCAAAAAAAGTTTGACTATCATCTCCATTATGCCAAGTGTAAAAATCATATCCAACTCCAGCATCCAATGTTAAATTTCCTCCTTCACAAAAAACGGTATCATTTCCTAAATTGACATCATTAACAGCTGTTATAGTTATTGTATCTATAATGGAATCTATATAACAGGGATAATGAACTGCTGCCATTACTGCATACTCTCCAGGAGAAGAAAACTGTATCGAAGGCTCTAAAACATTAGAGTTTGGAGAACTAGGCAGTGCCGTCCCAACTGATGTCCAGAACCAATCGATATTATTAACATCGTCAACATTATTTAATTTTAGATTTGTTTGGTCATTAAAACAGAGGTAAGAAGACTGTATTTTTTTTTCAGCAATCAATAAAAATGATGGAAATGCGGGCAATCCTAGTTTAGATGACATATTTTCATTATTAAAAGAATTCACTCCCCCTATTAACACCCCATTATCATTATAATTACACCCCGTACCTAAAACATTTGGGCTATTGATTACACCTAATCTTGTTTGGTTTTGTAAGGCTGCATAAATCTTACCATTTGGGCCTAGTTGAATTCCACACATTTTGTATCTTTCATTATTTGCTGTTGTTCCTATTATTGTTTGAGAAGCTAAAAAATCAGTTTGCGTTGTAGTCGTTAAATCAAATTGATAAATATTCTGATCGTTTAAATATGTAGAATATAAAACATTACTATTTGGAGAAAACTCTAATGAATATCCTCCAATATTTGCAGTATATCTATGTGTTACAAATCCAGTAGCGTTATTAAAGTCATATACATTTGTTCGGTTTCTACTGGAACCATTTGAAGCTATCCCAACAAATTTACTATTCGATGAGACCTTAATTGATCCCCAACCAGAACCTATCACAGGCCCTGTAGTACTTACAACAGGAGTCATGTTAACTCCAGAAGAAGTAAGGCTATAAGCTAAAACATTATTATTATCCACTGGCTTTCCAATGATCCAATAATCGCAACCATTTGCATGTTTAGCAAGATTAGCTCCTTCCATCGTAGTTGTTCCAAAAAGTAAAGTGTTTTTACTTCCGTTAACAATATCTCCAGTTCCACCGTTTAAAGTCATATCTACTTCCGAAAACCGAACTCCATTACCACCACGACCATAATCAATAGTGACAATAATATAATTATCATACCTTTTTAAACTATAATTATAAGTACCTGGCTTTGGAGATATAATTGCAGATTGAGTAGAACTTCTACTTCCAGTTAACCCTGTACCATTTGGCATTACATTATGATTTGCATCAAAAACAGTAGACCCATCTGTATAAAAAACTAAATTACCATCTTTGTCACTAACTGAAGCAGAACCTTCAGTAGTAATTAACCTTCCATCATTTAAAATAGTTGGAGGATCAGTAGAAAAGCTTAAACCTGCGTAATTACCAAAATACCAGTTATTTCCTTCACCTTGACCAAAATAGACTGCAGTAACAAAAAGCAAAAAGACAAACAGTAACTTTCTTCTCATAGCTATTAAATTAACGAACCAAAAATACATTAATACTATACTAACTTACAATTTATTTAACTAGAATACAAAGAGCCAAACCATACTTTTAGTAAATTGTTTTTTTCTAAGTTCTTTTTGCTTAGACTTTCCATAGTCCCAGTATGTAAAACGAACTAAATTTTCTCTCAAAGTTAAATCTTTAACAACTATATAATGCCATGGATCTTTAAAAAACGACCCCTTTATTTTCCATGCGCTAGTTCTGTACAGCGCTATTATCTGTTTATCTTGTTCTAATGCATTGTTAAAATTTTCAATAATGCTAGTGCCAATAAATAAACTTTTAGAAACTATCAGCCCTCCCAACAACAGCTTTCCGAGTTTGACGATTTCTTTCGGCCAAGTCATGCCATCCATAGTACCTATTTTAAATCTTAAACTAGTATTTTCGACAAAACGAATACTTCCAATTAAAACCAAACTAACGCCATCAAACTCATCTACAGGTAACGCATTCTTAGCCCATTTCTTTAGATTATGGCTTCTTAAAACTTCATATTTATTAAACCTTCCAAAACCAAATTGATAAAGTGATAAAACAAAGTTTGTGATTTCTCTAATATCTTTTTTACAAGCCAAAT